>JAITKB010000027.1 GCA_031278605.1 Tannerellaceae bacterium | reverse complement strand
TCCGGAATCCGGACGGCTTAGTGCATGTGGTGATCACTCCCCTCCGGAATCCGGAAAGCTTGGATCACGTGGTGATTGACTCCGGGGTGACGACCCGGTAGATGGACTGCGAAAGTTCTTTGTGGATATGAAGAAAAAATCACTCACCTGGTTGAAGAACTGACGTACCTCCTGCGTGAGTGAAACCGTTTCCGGAGTAAATACCTTCAAGGCCTTGGGGATGACCGACAGATCAATCCGTTTGCCCGACATGACGGGTTCCCCGTCTAAATGCATCATCCCCTGCTTCCGGCGATGGATGCGAAGTTGCGTAGCCTGTATGACCTTTATCTTGCTGTTTTTGTCTATTTGTTTGGTGAATAGCTGGAAAGCGAGGGAAGGAATATCCAGCGGAGTGAAGGGCGAGAGAATCGTGATGTCCATCTTTCCGTCCTGAATGTTGGCATGGGGGGCGATGTAGGCGTTGTTGCCGTATTGCGAAGCATTGGCGCAAGCCACCAGGAAAGCTTTCTCCCGGATGGAACGGTTCTCAATGAAAAGTTCGTACACCTCCGGCCGGTAGTTGAGGTATTCCCCAATCGTGTGCTTCACGTAGGCAAGGGATCCCCTTCGTTTCTCCCCTGCAAACTTATGACTCACGGCTGCGTCGAACCCCACGCCGCAGGTGGTGAAAAAGATCCGGTCGTTGGCTTTACAGGCGTCTATCACACGAACGTTGCCCTTGGCGATCACCTCGACAGCCCGTCTGGCGTCCATCGGGATATGCAGCTCCCGAGCCAGTCCGTTGCCCGATCCCTTGGGGATAATACCCAGGATCGCCTCGGAATGAATCATGGCCGCAGCGACCTCATTCACCGTTCCGTCGCCTCCGACGGCAAGGATGTACTCCGCCCCCTCTTCCACGGCCCGACGGGTAAGCTCCCCGGCATGACCCGCACGCTCGGTAAAGGAAATTTTCAAGGAAAGCTGCCCGGCAGCAGCCATTGCTTCGATCATCCGGGGAATCTTACGCTTGGACCCCACACCGGATACGGGATTTATGATCGCATGGATCTTGGATTGCCGGTTTTGCATCATTTTGTTACTCTTGTCTCTCTTTTGATTATCAACTGACTTGCGGGCAAAAGTAATGCTTTTGACAAACTTCGGGAACCTGCCGGGGAAGGAAACCCGGTTTTTTTGCTATTTTTGCGTTCGGGTTTACCGGGATTGGAACCCCGGAAACAAACTATTTGATAAAAAGGAAAAGAAATATTTTATATTCGATAAAAACTTTACAGCATGACTTTATTACAAGAAAAACTATCGAAATACGACGCCCCGCAAAAAGCAATGGAGGCCGGAATTTACCCCTACGGAAGAATGATAGAAAGCGATCAGGATACGGAAGTACAAATCAGTGGAAAAAAGGTCCTGATGTTCGGCTCCAATGCCTACCTGGGGTTACTCAACCATCCCAAAGTGAAAGAAGCCGCTATACAGGCCATCCGCAAATACGGATCGGGATGCGCAGGCTCCCGGCATCTGAACGGTACCCTGGACATGCATATCGCCCTGGAAAAACGATTGGCTGAATTTGTGGGAAAAGAAGAAACCATGATGTACTCCACCGGCTTCCAGGTGAACCTGGGCGTCGTCTCCTGCCTCACCGGGCGCGAAGACTATATCCTATGGGATGAATTGGATCACGCCTCCATCATCGAAGGACATCGCCTCTCCTATTCCACCCGACTCAAATATAAACACAACGACATGGATTCGCTGGAGAAACAACTCCAAAAGTGCGAACCCGACCGGGTGAAACTCATCGTGACCGACGGCGTCTTCAGCATGGAAGGCGATGTGGCCAACCTCCCCGGTATCGTCGCCCTGGCTACAAAATACAACGCCAGCGTCATGGTCGACGAAGCACATGGCATAGGTATCCTCGGTCGTCAGGGAAAAGGCGTGTGCGACCACTTCGGCGTAACCCCAAAGGTAGATCTCATCATGGGTACCTTCAGTAAATCCCTGGCCTCCATCGGGGGATTTATTGCCTCCGATAAGGAAACCATCAATTTCCTTCGTCACCATTCCCGTCCCTATATCTTCAGCGCCAGCATTACCCCCTCGGCCACCGCTGCCGTCAATGCGGCGCTCGATATTATGCAGAATGAACCGGAACGCATCGAACGCCTGTGGGAACTTACCCATTACGCCCTGGCCGGTTTCCGCGACATGGGATGCGAAATCGGAAATACCTCCACCCCCATCATCCCCCTGTTTATCCGCAACAACGACCTCACGTTCCTTATCGTTCGTGAATTGTTCGATGCCGGAGTATTCGTGAATCCCGTGGTTTCCCCGGCCGTGGCCCCTGCAGATACACTCATACGCTTCTCACTCATGGCAACCCATACACGCGAACAGTTGGACTTCGCCATGGAAGCAATCCGCAGGATATTCGGGAAACACGGGTTGATCCCCTGAAGAAAAAACCCTTATATAAATTTAAAAATCATGAAACCATTGCTCTCTTTCACAACCTGCGCTGTTTTATTATTCCCCTTCCTTGGGGTGAGCGCCGATCGCGAGGCGTTGCCGCAACAACCCTCCGTAACGAGTATACTCGAAACCTTGGACCTAA
Source organism: Tannerellaceae bacterium (assembly GCA_031278605.1). Lineage (GTDB taxonomy): Bacteria > Bacteroidota > Bacteroidia > Bacteroidales > Tannerellaceae > DFXE01. Next base: position 27,643 of record JAITKB010000027.1, on the reverse strand, counting down.
CCACAGGAAAACGTACAACGGTCAGGGAATTTAACGCCCGGATAGAAGCGCCCAACTGGACGCCCGACGGAAAATGGCTTATATACAACAGCGGAGGGAAATTATACAGGATATCTCCCGACGACCCCGGCACACCGGAATGGATCGACACCGGATTTGCCCTCAGTTGCAACAACGATCACGTGGTCAGTTTCGACGGATCCTTTATCGCCATCAGCAACAGCCCAGTGGAAGATCGGCGTTCACGCATATATACCCTGCCGCTGAGGGGAGGAATCCCCCGCCTTATCACCCCCCTTGGGCCGAGTTACCTGCACGGAATAAGCCCCGACGGACAAACGCTGGCCTATTGCGCCGAGCGTAACGGCAACTTCGACATCTATATCATACCCGCCGAAGGAGGCAACGAACAACGTCTCACCCAAGCCGAAGGTCTGGACGACGGACCGGAATATTCCCCCGATGGAAAATACATCTGGTTCAACTCCGTACGAAGCGGATTGATGCAACTGTGGAGAATGAAAACCGACGGATCGGAACAAACCCAAATGACGTTTGACGAAACACGCAATGCCTGGTTCCCGCATATCTCGCCCGACGGACAACAGGTGGTATTCATCACCTATTATAAAGGCGACCTGGAACCCGGTGAACACCTTGCCAATAAAAACGTAGAACTCCGCCTGATGCCGGCCACCGGAGGAGAAGCGCAAACCCTGGTGAAACTCTTCGGCGGACAAGGCACAATCAACGTAAACTCCTGGGCGCCGGACAGCAAACGTTTGGCCTTTGTAAGCTACCGGCTGAATTGAAGACATAGGACCGGAGGAGAAACCCCTTACCCTATCAGAAAAAGGAGAAGGAAGGCGAAAGAGGGGTTTTTCCTCAGTTTGACTATCGCATTATGAAAAAGTTTGCGGCACCCCGGTAGGGTGATGTGCATAAGCTGGGCTATTTCCTCGTAATCGCAATCCAGGGTGTAGCGCAGATAAATAATTTCACGTTGACGGTCTGTCAGGGTTCCGAGAAGTTGTTCTACCTTGAGGCGTATCTTCTCTTGCTCTTCTTGCTCTATCAAACGGTCTTCCATGGTTACCTGTACGGTGAAGGGGATTTCCTCCGCAAGGGTTTCCGGCGATAGTCCCGGTATTTCCTTTCGGAGTTTGTATAAGTCGAGCAGTCTGTTTTTCATTGCCCGCAAAAGGTAAAAACGGGGGTTGGCGATTTTTTCCGGCAGTTTTTTGTCTGCACAGATCTTGCAAAACACATCGTGGATGGCATCCATGGACGTATCCCTGTCGAATCCCAGATTTAAGGCATAGGAAAAAAGATCCCGCACATACATCCTGTATAACGTGTCGATACGTTTATTTTCTTCCAAGCTACTCATCTTTTCCGGATCAAGGGTTAGAGCCTCGACAGATACATGCCAAACCCTGCGCCGGCAATACACAGAATGCAACTGCCTGCTGCATACAAAACAAATGAAAGGTAATGCTGATGCTCCAGCAAACGGAGACCCTCCAGGGAAAAAGCAGAAAACGTAGTATATCCGCCGCAGAAACCCGTTATCAACAATAACCTCAGAGGCCCCTCCAACAACAGGTTGGACCTCACGGAAAGACCCGACAGGAAACCAATCAGGATACAACCGGTAAGGTTGGCCGCAAACGTGGCGAAAGGAAACAAGGCCCCCAAAGAAAACCGGCTGATCCCCAACCATACTAGGTAACGGACAATGCTTCCCGTAGCGCCTCCCAATCCAACGAAGAACAACTGTTTTATCATAAAAACCCGTATTTGCTGTGTATGTGGCCGAAGATACAATATAAATGCATGGTCTGATGTTTTTATCTTTAAATTTTTTTTGATATAAAAAGTTTACGTAAGTTTGTGTTCCTAATTTGAAAAGACAAATATGTTAAATAATAAGACAATTACCTATACTTTCGGAACATTTGATAAGTTCCATTCCAATCCCCTCCGGATGATGCCCCGGATGATGCATTACGCCCGCAATCCGGTCCTCAACAAATCCCATTATACCGTCGGCTGATGAAAGCATTGAATGAAGAATACGAAGCATCGCTGAAGTCTATCGAAACAGAGAATTTTATAGATCGGATATTTTACCGTCCCGTGGGTTTTTGTATCGCCCGCATGTTGCGCCCCACCCGGATTACACCCAATATTGTTACCATCGTATCCATATTCATTGGCTCATCGGCAGGTTATTTGTTCCATTTCCGGGATATGGAACACAACGCCTGTGGTATTCTGTTGTTGATCTTTGCCAATATTCTGGATTGTACGGATGGACAGTTGGCCCGTCTTTCGGGGAATAAATCCACGATCGGGCGTATATTAGACGGTTTTGCCGGCGATATTTGGTTTGCCTCCATCTATACGGGTATAGCCTTCAGACTCTCGCATGAATACGGTACCTCCTGGTTTTATACCCTTGCCGTAGCATCGGGATTATCCCACCTGGGGCAGGCAAATATTACCGACTATTACAAAACCCTACACCTCTATTTTATCAGTAAGGAAAAAGGATATGAATTCCAAACAATCGAACAGGTACGGGCGCGCCACAGGGAAATGAAGCCGGGAATAAATAAAGTATTCTACCTGCTTTACAGGCTGTATACTCTTGTTCAGGAAAAAGAAACACCCTCTCTGCAACGTATGCTCGCTTCCCTGCATGCCCGCTACGGCGACGATATCCCGCAGGATATACGGATAAGTTTCCGGCAAAAGAGCAGCAAGCTGATGACCTACATCAACCTGATGACCTTCAACGGACGCACGGTAGTGCTCTTTATTGTCTTATTTACAGGTTTTGTGTGGGCCTACTTCGTCTATGAAATCCTTTTCCTGAATATCATCTTGGCCGTCTCTATGAAGAAACATGAAAAAATGTGTGCGACTTTTTATTAAATTTGCACCATGAAGAAAAGTGTAATAGATATTTCCGACTTGCAAAGAATTGCACCGCTGTTCAAAACCAAATTCGGAACCTTTTTTGGAGAAAAACTATTAAAATGGGTATGTATAGACAAGGTAAACAAGGTACACGCCAATAATTGCCACCTGAGAGGAGCCGCTTTTACAACAGCACTCCTGAAAGACCCCCTGATTAATATCCGCTATGAGCTGCACAACAAAGAGAGGTTGGACAACCTTCCCCAAGGAGCTTTTATTACCGTGTCGAATCATCCGGTCGGTTCGCTGGACGGAATTATCCTGATAGATATATTTACAGCCCTCCGACCCGACTTCCGCGTGATGGTAAACGGAGTTCTCGCCCACATAGGAGCCATGAGTGACAACTTTATCCCCGTCCGCCCCGATAGCCATAATCTGGGAACCGATATCCGGAATGTGAATGGAGTACGTGCTTCATTAGCCCACCTGCAGGAAGGACATCCGATGGGATTTTTCCCCTCCGGCGCTATCTCCTTCTATCAAAAAAAGACCCAAAGCATCCAAGATCTGGAATGGACGCACAGCGTGATACGCCTGATCCGAAAAGCCAATGTGCCGGTCTATCCCGTTTATTTTGACTTTTGCAACTCCCGCTTCTTCTACTGGTTGGGCAACATAAGCTGGCAAATACGTACGCTACGTGTCCCAGCCGAAGTGTTTAACAAACAAGGAAAAACAGTGCACGTATATGTCGGATCTCCGATACAGGCAACAGAAATACAACAGATAACCGACGAAAAAGAACTGGCCGCCTTCCTGTATCAAAAGACATACGATTCAAAAAAATAAATGGCAGAATCCATTTATTCCGTAGAATAAATTGAACTAAGATTTGTAATTTTGGCGGACAAACTTTAGAAATTCCCCGAAATAATGACAGATTCCATTGATTATGTTAGTAAAAAGTGATGTACAACAAGTTAAACAGCGTTACGGAATTATCGGAAACAATCCCGCATTGAACCGTGCCATTGATGTGGCCTTGCAGGTAGCCCCTACGGATCTGTCGGTTTTAATTACCGGCGAGAGTGGCGTAGGAAAAGAAACCTTTCCCCAGATTATCCACCAGCATAGTCCGCGTAAACACGGGAAATACATAGCCGTAAACTGTGGAGCAATCCCCGAAGGTACAATTGACTCCGAATTATTCGGACACGAGAAAGGTTCGTTTACAGGTGCATTGACCGACCGCAAAGGATATTTTGAAGAAGCCGACGGAGGAACTGTTTTTCTGGATGAAGCAGGCGAACTGCCCATCCCCACCCAGGCGCGTTTGCTGCGTGTACTCGAAACCGGCGAATTTATCAAAGTGGGTGCTTCCAAGGTGCTGAAAACAAATGTCCGGATCGTTGCCGCTACCAATGTGAATTTGTCACAGGCGGTAACGGAAGGAAAGTTCCGGGAAGATTTATATTACCGTCTGAACATGGTGCCGATTCAGATGCCCCCTTTGCGCGAACGCACCGATGATATTGTACTCCTTTTCCGCAAATTTGCAAGCGATTGCGCCGATAAGTACCGTATGCCCGCTATCCGCCTGGACGATGAAGCCAAACAACTGCTGACGGCTTATCGCTGGCCGGGTAATGTACGCGAACTGAAAAATGTAACCGAACGTATCTCCATCATAGAAGAAAGCAGGGATATAACCGCCAACATCCTTCGCCAATACCTCCCGGACTTGCAGGTGGAAAAATATCCCGTCCTGGTGAAAAGAGACGAACAGAAGCTATTCAACAGCGAACGCGAAATCCTCTACCAGGTGCTTTTTGATATGAGAAACGACGTGAACGAATTGAAAAAACTTGTTCACGAAATAATGGACGGCAACCTTCCGGTACAGGTTGCCGATACGGCTTATCCCAACGCGCATCCGATTCATTCCACCATTCAGGAAGTAGAACCGGAGGAGGAGGACGAAACACTCTCCCTGGAAGATGTGGAAAGGGAAATGATCTGCAAAGCGTTGGAGAAACATGGCGGAAAAAGAAAGAATGCCGCTGCCGATTTGAAGATTTCGGAGCGGACATTATACCGGAAAATTAAAGAATATAATCTGGAATAAAATGCGAGAATTGAGAAATGCAGGGCTTCTTTGCCTTCTGGCAATATGCTGCGCGGGATGTAAAATAGCGTATAGTTTCAACGGGGCTTCGGTGGATTATACGCTGACTAAAACCGTTTCGATTAGCGATTTCCCCAATCAGGCGCCTTTGGTTTATCCGCCTTTGTCGCAAAACTTCACGGAAGGCTTGAAAGACATATTCATCCGCAGGACAAAGCTGCAAATGGTTTCCGCCAACGGCGACCTGGACCTGGAAGGTGAAATCACAGGCTATGCCGTAGCTCCTATGGCGGTAAAAGAAGACGCTTATTCTTCCATGACCCGGCTGACGTTGACCGTACGTGTGCGCTTTGCCAATCGGGCAAATCCCGATAAAGACTTTGAGCGTTCCTTCTCGGCCTATCGGGAATTCAACAGTAATACGATGATGGAGAGTGTGCAGGATGAATTGAACGAAGAATTGATCAAGGAAATCACCGATCAAATATACAATTCGACAGTTGCCGACTGGTAAAATGGATGCAGCCAAACTATATCGTCTGATGGATGATGCCGCCTTGTTGAATAAGGACACACTGCCCGGGTTGAAACAACTTGTGGACGATTATCCTTATTTTCAAACAGCCCGGATGCTTTACCTGAAAAACCTTGCTGTGCTGAACGATTTGCAATTCGGCGCTGAATTAAAGAAGACCGCTATTTACATTCCCGACCGGAAAATGCTGTATATGTTTATCGAAGACGTACGGCTTATTCTGAAAAGACATGCACAGGAACAATTACCCGAAACAGAAAATCCTTTCGACCTGATTGATTCCTTTTTGAAGGGTCAATCAGGCGAAGAACCCGATCCCATGATTGTTTTACCTCCATCCGTAAACCAGGATTATGTGCTGTGGACCGTTCGCCAGGGGCAAAGTCTGGAGAAGGAGAATGAAAATACCTCTCCGGCCTTAAAGCACGAAGAACTGATCAATAAATATCTTGCAGACGAACTCCTGGGCAGCCGGCGATGGATGGCGGTCGGGGACGATACCCTGTACGCTACGCCCGACTCCATCGACAAACTGAATCAGGAAGGAAAAGAAGGGCAATCGCTTGACGATTCTTATTTTACGGAAACGCTGGCAAAGGTCTATTTCAAGCAGAAACGATACGAAAAAGCGCTGGAGATAATTCAAAACCTGAGTTTGAAATATCCGAAAAAAAACATTTACTTTGCAGACCAAATCAGGTTTTTAGAGAAATTGATTATTAACACTAAAAAAAATAGTTAAAATGTACGTATTCATTTCGGTACTCATTCTGATAGCAGCCATACTCCTTATTTTGATTGTTTTGATTCAAAACTCCAAAGGAGGAGGCCTGGCATCGGGATTTTCTTCTTCCAACCAATTTATGGGTGTACGTAAAACAACCGACTTTCTGGAAAAGGCAACGTGGATATTGGCCGGCGTTGTTGTTTTGTTGAGTGTTTTCATTACCGCTTTCATCCCCAGGAGCGAGGGAGCCGCTCAATCCGAGATAAGACAGCAAATAAATGACACTCCCAGCATCGACCCGAACATGATTGCCCCGGACTTCGGCACAGCCCAACAACCTGTTGTGCCGGAAGAAACACCCGGAGAATAAGTTTTCGGTCGAAGCAACCCATTTCAACCTGAGTTCGAGAAGAAGTCATTCTCCGAACTCAGGTTGTTGTTTTTTTAGTCGTTTTAGTCGTGGAAGAACGAATCGAAGGTATATTTCCCCGCCTCCACGCTAACAACCACGTAATCACCCTCCACTCCTTTCAGGCTTATTCCTTCTGCTTTACCGAGGTTTATGCCGTTTTCCGTTATGCTGTCGGGACGACGGGTTGGGATGTACACCCTGGCAACCGAATTGGGTGGAACCGTAACCGACAAGCTGATTTTCTTCTTTTTCCTTTCCCAGCGACTGACAATAAGTCCGTAGGGGGATTCCACGGAAGCCTCGGCAAAAGTCGCCTCCGGAACAGGCACGGGACGTATCACAAACGATTGATAGCCGGGATGAGCCGCCTCGGGTTGAATCCCGCACAGTGCTTTGACGAACCAGGATGCAATCCCGGTGTAACACGTGTGTATTCTTGAGGGGACGTCCACGTTCCAGTATTCGGGCCAGGCCGTTTCGCCGCATTGGAGGAAATAGCCGTAGCTCGGCTCGGTTGTTTTGGATAGATGCCCGGCCGTGGTCGCCCCGTATTCGGGATGGGCAATCAGGAACTTCAGCAGCACGGGCAATCCCGAACTCCCCATGTCCAGATACGGATGCGTCTCCTCCAACTCCTTTCGGAAATGCGCCGATACGGCCGGACGCAGGCTGTCGGGAGTGATACCCGTGAGCAGGGGGAAGGCCTGATGCACCTGTAAGCCGTCGGAATAGGTATGGGTGGCGGGATGGAAGAAGGTTTCCTGTATGCGTTGTTCCAAGGCCGCTTTGCGTTCGCGGTACAGGGCGGCGTCGTTGGGGAGGCCAAGCGCTTCGGCCATTTGCGCCGTGGTTTCCAGGTTCATGACGTATACGCAATTGTTGAAAAACAGGGCTTGCGGCGAATCGCCCGGTTCTTTCCTTTGTCCCGGCGCCGCCCAGTCGCCCAGGAAGTGTCCCCAGTGTTTTTTGTAGGGCACGAGTAAGCCGTCCCGGGTGTGGGAATGAAGGAAGGCCAGCCACCGCTTGGCCGAGGGATAAACGAGTTGGAGGACTTCTTTGTCGCCAAAGTGGGTATAATGTTCCCAGCCCACGTTTATTCCGCCGCTGCTCCACAGGGGGCCGCCGTAATCCCTGTTGATTTGGGGTGCGGTATGGTGTATCCATCCGTCGGCTTCCTGCACCTCGGTCCAGTGGCAAACGATGTTGCGGTAGAAGGCGCCGCTGCGGTAATTGGGCAGACCGATTCCCCAGGCGGTCGACAGGGCGACTTCGCCGTAGCCTTGCCGTTCGCGGTGCGGACAGTCGGCGGTGAATCCTTCGGTTGTATTGGCGCGAAAGGTCCACAGATCCGTTTCGTAGATTTGGTTGAAGCCTTCGTTGGAGGAGGTGAAATGTCCCGTGCGCTCCAGGTCCGTGGCGATGGCGTAGCCCACGATATCCTTTGGGTCGGGGCGATGCTTGAGGCCCTCAAGGGTGATGTAGCGTCCGGCGATGTAGTTGAAGCGGTGGCGGAAATGTTCCCGTTCGGCGCCGGAGGCGATGTATTGGTCTTCCTGGTGGAAGGTCATGCGGTTTTCCTTGTCGTTGGAGACTTGGATGCGCACGGTATCGCCTGCCGTAAGCCCGCTCATATCGAGGCCGATCCAGCCCGTGAAGTTTCGTCCGAGGTCGATCCGGTAGGGGCCTTCTCCTTCTCCCGTAATTTCCTGTGCCGAGAGCGTTTCGAGGATCCGGGTTGGGGGGGTGTTGTGCGCCCGGAGCGTGGTTCTGAAATCGAGGCGTTTGGGTTGGCTCCACCGGCTGTCGTCGAAATCCTGTTGGTTCCAATCGGGCGTTTGGGCGCGTGCATCGAGGCGTTCTCCGGCGTAGTTGTTGTCGTGCAGGTTTTCGCTATTGCTTACGGCGCATCGCCAGTCGTTGTCGGAAGACAGGCCAAAGGGTTCGCCCTCGACGGTTTCGCCGCTGAGCTGCACACGCAGGCAGGAGGGGAGATTGAAAAACGGGAAGCTCGCCCAGCCCGGCGCCTGCCACAGGGCGATGACGTTCTTGCCTTGCCGGAGCAGCGGCGAGAGATCGTAGGTAACGTACAACACCCGTGTGGAAATGCGGGAAGCCGCCGGGGCAAGGATGCGGTCGTCGACTTTTTGGCCGTTCACGTAGAGTTCGTGATACCCGGCAGAGGCCACGTGGATGTATGCCGAACGCACGGCGGCGGGCAGGGGAAGTTGCTTGCGGAACCAGATGTGTTTTCTTTCCGGGGCATGGGGATGCTTGATCCACCAGGAGGATTGCCAGTCGGCTTCGTGCAGGAGTCCGGTCACGAAGGAGGCCGTCTCGCTCCAGGCCGAAGGCCGACCCTCGCGGTCGAAGACCTGCACTTTCCAGAAGTATTTGGTTCCGGAGGCCAATTCCGGTCCGTCAAAGGGCACGAGAACGGATTGCGGGGAGGGGACGATGCTGCTGTTCCACACATCGCCCGTTTGCCTGGCCAGTTGCAGCGAATCGACGCCCACCAGGATGCGGTAGGCTGTTTGTTTTTGTCCCCTTGTGGGGTTCGCCTCGTGAAGTTTCCAACTGAAACGCGGCCTTCCCGTATCCATTCCGATGGGATTCGTCCGGTATTCACATTCCAGACCCACGGGGAGCAGTTGCGAGGGGACCTCCCCCCGGCCGGCAAACCGAGAAAGGGCAAAGAGTAAAAAAAAGCCTGTAATAATCTTTTGCATAGCGTATTATGTATTTATTGTTGAGTTACTGTTGAGTTACTGTTGACTTGCTGCGATTTCGCAGCCGAGCGGCTGCACTTTCGCAGCCGAGCGGCTGCACTTTCGCTGTCGGGCGGCTGCTATTTTGCAGCCGCTCGGCTGCGAATTTGCAGCAACCCGGCTGCATCGTTCCGGCGACATTCAAATCGTTATGCCCATTTTCCGCATCAGAAAGGTTGCATTCATGTTTTGGGCGATGCCTTCTTTCATTTGCCGGGAAAAAACAAGGGCGTCGTCGAGAATCTCCGCCTCAAAGCGATAATTCTTTACTTGCCGGGGAAACTCCTTTTCCAGCAAACCCAGGGCCGAATCATGCGTGGCAATGAGGCCGGAGGTTTGGTAGGCAATCAGTTGTTTCATCAGGGCGAGGGAGCCTTTTTGCTTATCGGTGGAATTGGTGCCTTTCAGTATTTCGTCCAGAAGGATGAAGAGCTTCTCCCCCCCTTTGAGGCAATCAATGATCCGCTTCAGGCGCTTGAGTTCGGCCAGGAAATAGGATTCGCCTCCTGCCAGGGAATCCGAGGTGCGGAGGCTGGTCAGCAGCCGGGGGGGGGAGAGGGTCAGTTCCTCGGCGCAGACCGGAGCGCCGATGCATGTCAGCAGGACGTTGACGCCTGTGGTTCGGAGGAAGGTGCTTTTCCCTGCCATATTGGCGCCCGTAATGATCAAAAAGCGCGGGCTTTCCCCGAGGTGAAGGTCGTTCCTTACGCATTGGTTGCGAGGCATCAGGGGGTGCCCCAGGGCTTTGCCCGACAGGGTGAAATACACCCCGGAGAGCTTCGGCCAGGCGTAGTCCGGGTGATTGAAGGCAAAGCCGGCCAGCGAACTCAGGGCGTCGAAACGGGCCAGGGCATCCAGCCATCCGGGCGTTTCCGCCCCGTGGTTGGATCGCCATTGTTCGATGGAGATACAGGCCCGCAGGTCGCGGAAGGTGAAGATGTTCAGCAAAATGGCGGTGAGCGTTGCGCCCTGGTCCAGGATCCCGATCAGGGCCGATAGCTTTCGGATGGCCCGCGAGGCGCAGCCTTTGTTGTTGACTAATTGCTGCCGCAGGTCCGAGAGGCCTTTGCTGGTGAAGCTTTGGCTTTCGATGCATTGCATCAATTCGGCATGGGCCACGAGTATCTTTTCCATTTTATTGACCTTGCCGTGCAGGGCGTTGATCCGCCTAAGGGGCAGGTAGGCGATCCCTGCGCTGAGGGTAAACAGGACGCCGAACAGCGGAAGCGGGATATATCCCAGGAGAAGACCGGCGAAAACAGCCGTCCACACCAGAGGCACCACGTGGACGGCTCGCCGGAAAAAGCCGGAAGCAAAGCCCCAGGGAGCGCTCGCCAGCTGAGACAGCCGCTGTTTGTCCTCCGCTTGGGCTTGGCCGCCGAGTCGTCCCTTTACGTAAAAATCCTGCCTCAGCTCCGTAAGCGAAGCCAATTCCCGCAGGCTTTCCTGGCGTTGGCGGATGGCGTCGTTGTCGGTCAGGGGGTTGAGGAGCCATTCGGCGAGTTGTTCGCCTCCTGTTTGCGTCACCGTGCGGTTGAGGGATTGGAAGAGGGAGTGTTCGCCGAATACATCCAGGTCGAGCGAGAAGGGATGTTCCGGGTCGATCCGTTCGGGCGCTCCGTCGAAGGCGCTGAAGTCGCAGTCCAATCCTTTCAACTCGTTGCTCGATAGTTCCACGAGGATTTCCCCATAGGCTTTCTTCTGCGCCAGGAACGTGTGGCGAATCATCAGAAGGGCAAAGACGCCTGCATACAACAGCAGAACGACGGCCGGCACCACCCAGGGCTGTTCCTTCAGAAGCCACAGCGTTGCGATGGCTCCGGCAACCAGGATCAGACGGATACTCCCCAGGCGGTGTATTTCTTTCTGCAGCTTCCTTACACGCCGTGAGTGGGTGTTTATCGTATGTTCGTAAAAATGACGGACCTGTTTCATATCGGGTTATCGGGTTATTTAATGAATGTTTTCAAAGGGGGCTGCAAGCGGTCAGGGCGACCGATTCCTCTTCGCGGCGGATTTGAAACGAGAGTTGCAGTTGGGGGTATTTGCCCTCGAGGCGCCGGGCCAGCGCATCGCCCGTCAGGGAATCCGCCACAGGGTAAGGCAAACTCCCGTAGCAGCAGAAAGCGCCTTCGCTCATAAACAAATCGGCCGACACCCATGCCCCGCTGCCGAGGCCCAACTCACCGGCAGGGCAGATGATATTCATGGGTGCATTCGGGTCGAAGGATGTCCGGAGTTGTTCCATCTCCCTGGGCAGCAGAACTTCTCCCTGCTGTTGTTGCGAGGCGGCTCTTTCCAGCAGTCTCCGGCTGTAACTGCCCACCCATATCCCGTTGTGGATATAGTATCCGAAGAAATGGTTTTTCGTCTCGGGATAGTAGAAGAAGTCCACGCCGTTTTCGGTTTGTTTCTGGGGCAGATAGGGTTTGAACTTTTCCGGCAGGATGTCGTGGGCTATGGCGTGGGCGGTTTTGCTCCCCACCGGCATACAGGCCAGGACCCCTTGCGGGTGAAAGGAGAAAAGAATCGACCGTATGGGCTGATCCTCCTCCAGAACGGAGAGGAAGATGGGCGGTATTTCCTGTGCGAACACCGTGTAAAGCAGGGGATAGTTCCGCATCATGCGCGCCAGCACCGCCGGACGGTTTACCACCAGCAGCGTCCCTGCCGTGGGAGGCGCCAGCGTGAACAGATCCACGCGGCTGTTGGCCTTCTCCTGATTCATCACCTTCAGGTATGCTGCAATGGCCATCAACATAACCGCAATGGCCACCAGGCTTAGGATGATTTCTTTCAGGTAAGCCCTCATTTTTTTACGGGAAAAGACTTGCACCAGGATTTTATTCCGCAAACCGGGCATTGGGGGTTGCGTGCCGTGCAAACGTATCGTCCGTGAAGGATCAGCCAGTGATGCGCCTTGGGGATGAGTTCTCCGGGGATATGCCCTACCAGTTCCCTTTCCGTTGCCAGCGGTGTTCGGCTGTGCTCGGTCAGTCCGATGCGGTTGGCCACGCGAAACACATGCGTATCTACGGCCATTGCCGGCCGGTTGTAGACCACCGAGGCGATCACATTGGCCGTTTTACGTCCCACGCCGGGCAACTTTTGCAGGTCGTTCACCTCCTCCGGCACCTTGCCGCCGAAGTTCGATATCAACCCTTGGGCCATACCCACCAGGTGTTTTGCCTTATTGTTTGGATACGAGATGCTTTTTATGTATTCGTACACCGCTTCGGGCGAAGCGGCGGCCAGGGCCTGGGGCGAGGGAAAGTGTTCAAACAAAGCGGGAGTAACCCCATTGACCCGCTTATCCGTACACTGCGCCGAGAGGATAACGGCCACAAGCAATTGGAAAGGATCCTTGTAATGCAATTCCGTTTCCGCCACCGGCATATGCTCTCCAAACCACCGGATGACTTCCCGGTAGCGTTCTTCCCTGCTCATATTCCGGGTATTATCCAAGGCTAATCGGCACACGTAAACTGTCCGAGGAAACGGACGTCGTTTTCGGAGAACAGCCTTAGGTCGGTTACCCGGTACTTCAGGTTGGCGATGCGTTCGATGCCCATTCCCAGGGCATAACCCGAATAGATCCGGCTGTTGATGCCACAGTTGTCGAGTACGTTGGGATGCACCATGCCGCAGCCAAGGATTTCCACCCAGCCGGTATGTTTGCAGAACGGGCACCCTTTGCCTCCGCAGAGGTTACAGGATATATCCATTTCGGCCGAGGGTTCGGTGAAGGGGAAATAAGAAGGCCGGAGGCGTATTTGCGTGTTGGCGCCGAACATTTCCTTGGCGAAAAAGAGCAACACCTGCTTCAGATCGGCAAAAGAAACCTCTTCGGCCACATACAAGGCCTCGACCTGGTGGAAGAAGCAGTGCGCACGATAGGAGATCGCCTCGTTACGATACACGCGTCCGGGACAGATAATCCGTATGGGAGGCTGTTGTTTTTCCATCACCCGTGTTTGCACGGAGGAGGTGTGTGTGCGCAGGACGATCTCCGGGTTGTGGCGGATAAAGAACGTATCCTGCATGTCGCGTGCGGGGTGGTCGTCGGCGAAGTTCAGCGAAGAAAACACATGCCAATCGTCTTCTATCTCCGGTCCTTCGGCGATGCCGAACCCCAAGCATCCGAAGATGTCGCAGATTTCTTTTTTCACCACAGAGATGGGATGCCGCGTCCCTAAGCGAACCGGATAAGCCGTGCGTGTCAGGTCGTAATCCCCTGTGGGTTTTTCCGTTTCGGTCAGGTTCTCCTTCAGTGTTCGTATTTTCTGCTGTGCTTTTTCCTTTAGTTCGTTCAGGTATTGCCCCACCAGTTTCTTCTGTTCGGGCGCCACATCCCGGAAGTCGTTCATCAATTGTGTTATTTTCCCCTTTTTGCCGAGTTGCCCGATGCGCAAGGTTTCGAGTTCGCCGGCATTATGGGCTTTCCATGCGTCTACTTCTTCGAGTAGCATTTTAATCTTGTCAAGCATTCTATCCATTTTTTGTGAGGGAAGCAAAATTAGATTATTCTTTTTATTGCGCAATACAAAATGGTTTTATTCATCTATCGCCGCAGCCGGCAGGGCGTGTAGTCACAATCACAATGTGCGGGGAGGGAGTGTCCCCTGTTTCTTTATCTGTTCCTGCACGATAGCGTCTACCACGGCTACGGTTGTCAGGTGGAGAATGTCTCTGGTGGAGCTTTCCAGGTCGGTGAAGTGGATGGGTTTGTTCAGTCCCATTTGTATCGGGCCGATGGTTTCTCCCACGCCCATTTCCAGGAGGAGTTTGTAGGCGCTGTTGGCCGAGCTTAGGTTGGGGAATATAAGGGTGTTGACGTCTTTTCCTTTCAGTTTGCAGAAGGGATAGGTTTCCTCGCGCAGTTTTTTGTTGAAGGCAAAGTGGATTTGCATCTCGCCGTCGATCATGATTTCCGGATGCGTTCGGTGCAGGTAGTCGATGGCGTCGTGCACCTTCAGGGGGCTACCCTGTTTGTCCGACCCGAAGTTTGAATAAGAAATCATGGCCATAACAGGGTCGTGTGCAAAGAATCTCACGGCGTCGTGCGTCAGGCGAGCCACGTCTTTCAACACATCGGTTGAAGGATGCCGGTTGATGAGCGTATCGGCCATAAAGAAGGTGCCTTTTTTGCTTATCAGGATATTCATGGCGCCGAAATACTTGTAAGGGGGGCGTATGCCGATGATCTCTTCCGCCAGCTTAATCACCTCGGAGTAACGGCTGTACACCCCGGTGATAAATGCGTCGGCATCGCCGGTTTCCACCATCATCATACCGAAGGCATTGCGGCCTGTCATCTTTTCGTAGGCCTCGGAGAAGGTAACGCCTTCGCGCGCTTTCTTTTCCGACAGGAGTTTGGCGTAGCGTATCCGCCGGTCGTTTTCGCGGTCGTGCCGCATGTTTACGATTTCCAGATCGTTTATATCCAGGTTTTCTTCCAGCGCTATTTTGTGCAGGCGTTCTTCATTGCCCAGCAGTATGGGGTGGCAGATCCCTTCGGCTTTTGCTTCTACGGCGGCTTTCAGCATATTGGCGTGATTGGCTTCGGCAAAGACCACCCGTTTGGGATTGGCTTTGGCCATATCCAGAAAGGAGCGCACCAGGACATTTTCGTAGCCCATCATTTCGCGCAATTGGTTGGTGTATCCTTCCCAGTCGGTAATCATTTTGCGTGCCACGCCCGATGCCATGGCCGCCCGGGCAACGGCCACCGACACGGTGGTAAGCAGGCGAGGGTCAAGCGGTTTGGGCAGGATATAATCCCGTCCGAAGGTGGTGCGTTTCAGTTTATAGGCTGCATTCACCACGTCGGGCACCGGCTCTTTCGTCAGGCCGGCAATTGCTTTTACGGCCGCAAGTTTCATCTCTTCGTTGATCGCCTTGGCGTGCGTATCCAAGGCCCCGCGGAAGATGTAAGGGAATCCCAGCACGTTGTTCACCTGATTCGGATAGTCGGAACGTCCGGTAGCAAAGATGATATCGGGGCGCGACTTCATGGCCTCGTGCCAGGATATTTCCGGGTTCGGGTTCGCCAGGGCAAATACAATCGGGTTTTCGTTCATCGTCCGGACCATTTCTTTTGTCAACACATCGGCTACCGAGAGCCCCAGGAAGACGTCGGCATCAGCCATGGCCTCTTCCAGGGTTTTCATATCCCGGCGGGTGGCAAATTCCTTTTTGGCCTCGTTCAGATCGGTGCGATGCACGGATATGACTCCTTTGCTGTCGCACATCACGATATTTTCCTTCTTTGCCCCCAGCAGGACATACAGCCTTGTGCAGGAGATAGAGGCCGCCCCAGCCCCGTTCACCACGATTTTCACCTCTTGGATTTTCTTCCCGGTTATTTCCAGTGCATTCACGAGTGCGGCCCCCGATATGATAGCCGTTCCGTGCTGGTCGTCGTGCATGACGGGGATATCCAGTTCGGCCTTCAGGCGGGATTCTATTTCGAAACACTCCGGCGCCTTAATATCCTCCAGGTTAATCCCCCCGAAGGTAGGCGCTATGGCCTTGACGGTTTGTATAAATTTTTCCGGATCTTTTTCGTCCACCTCGATATCGAACACGTCGATGCCGGCAAATATTTTAAACAGCAATCCCTTTCCCTCCATCACCGGTTTGCCGGCCACGGCGCCTATGTCTCCCAACCCCAGCACCGCCGTCCCATTCGATACAACGGCCACCAGATTACCCTTTGACGTATACTTATAAGCCTCCAGCGGGTTCTTTTCTATTTCCAGGCAAGGCTCGGCCACTCCCGGCGAGTAAGCCAGCGAAAGATCCGCCTGGGTGCTATACGGTTTGGTGGGGACTACTTCGATTTTCCCCGGTTTTCCTTCGGCATGGTACCGAAGCGCATCTTCTTTGGATGATTTTGCCATGATTTTTGTTGTTTATTCGATGATATATTCCGATTGATTTGTTTTCAGTCGAACACATACAAGTCGGAGGGGGTGTTCCGCATGAGTGCCGTAAGCGATACGTCTTTTCCCACCCGTATGCCTTCGTTCAGCAGGCGCATGTTCACGGTTTTGTATGCCACTTCGGGGTGATTATTGTCCTGGCTGAGGTGGCAGAGCCAGATATTTTGCAGTTCCGGATGATAATGCACTGCCAGGAAGTCGGCGGCTTCCCGGTTGCTGAGGTGTCCTGTCGGGCCGGCCACCCGCTTTTTCAGGAACTGCGGATAGGAACCTCCCCGCAACATCTCTTCGTCGTAGTTGGCCTCCAGGATCAGGTGATTCGTTTTTTTCGCATAGGCGCTTATCCTGGGGGTGATATGTCCCACATCGGTGGCGAACATAAAGGCATGGCGGCCGAAGCGGATGTAATATCCCACGTTGTCGGTACTGTCGTGCGGCACCTCAAAGGCCGTGACGTGAAAGTCGCGGACGGCAAATGCGATTTCCTTCTCGATAATCCTGCGCGAGGCGCCCAATTTATCTTCTATATACCGGTTGGCGGCGATTCCTTTATGCACGGCCTCGGTGGCATACACCGGGATATGACACTTTTCTCCCAGGCATCCGGCCGTTTTGATATGGTCGGCATGATCGTGTGTAATCAACAGGGCGATGATTTTGGAAAAGTCAATCGCATGTCCTTGTAAAACTCTCCGGAGGACGCGGATACCAACGCCGGCGTCGATCAATATTCCATATTCGGACGTCCCCATATAATAGCAGTTCCCACTGCTTCCGCTTGCTATGCTAAGGAAGTAAAGTTTCATTTCGTATGTTTTTTTTATTTATCCCCCACGGTAATTTCCCCTATGAGCGAGCATTGCATATACTCTTTCACTTCTTCGGTTCCCATTCCCTGTCCGAAGAGGAACATGAGTTTCACCACGGCGCTTTCCGTTGTGCTGTCGTGGCCGCTGATAACGCCCGTTTCCGGGAGTTTTTTTCCTGTTTCATACCGATGCATCTCCACGCATCCGGCCGGGCACTGGGTTATGTTCACGATCACGATACCTTTTTCCGTTGCCTCTTTCAGCAGTTGGAGGAACCACTCATCGCAGGGAGCGTTTCCACAGCCAAAAGTTTCCATCACCACTCCTTTCAGTCCGGGCGTATGCAGTATGCTTTCCACCACGCACGGCGACATGCCGGGAAAGAGTTTCAGGATAGCGATATTGGGATCCAGGCCATAATGTACCTTCAGGGGTTTTCTCAAGAGGGGGTAATAAACCTGTGACGTATCGTAGCGGATATGAACGCCGGCCTGCGCCAGGGGAGGATAGTTGTAAGAGCGGAAGGCGTTGAAGTGATCGGCATTCATTTTCCTTGTTCTGTTACCCCGCAGGAGTGTATTTTCAAAAAATATGCATACTTCGGGCACGATGGGCAACCCTTTTTCTTTGGCAGCCGCTATTTCTATCGCTGTTATCAGGTTTTCTTTTCCGTCTGTGCGCAACATACCGATAGGCAGTTGCGAGCCGGTGAGCACCACGGGTTTCCCCAGGTTTTCCAGCATAAAGCTCAGCGCCGATGCCGTATACGCCATGGTATCCGTTCCGTGCAGGACTACAAACCCATCGTACAGGGAATAATTACCGGCGATGATTTCCGCTATCCGTCTCCATCCTTCGGGACCCATTTCCGACGAATCCAGCGGCGGCTCAAACCGGCAACTCTCCACACGGTATTCTGTTTTTTTCAATTCCGGCATGTGATCTTTCAGATGCCGGAAGTCAAACGCCTCCAGCGTTCCTGTTTCGGGGTTTTCTATCATACCGATTGTACCTCCTGTATAGATCAGCAAAATGGAGGCATGATTTTGATTTGTATTTGCATTTTCCGTCATAGGAGCGCAAACTTACATGAAATTCTTTCCATTTCCAAATTAGCCTATGCCGGGAAATGCGGCCTTCCATCCCTTTTCCCGTGGGTGGTTAGCCGGAATTCGTGGGATTAGTTTTCTTCTCCTTTGAGGACGGGGACACTGATGCGATACTTGACGGCCAGGATGCGCAGGATGAAAACACTTGCGGCGGAGATGAATTGCGACAGGGCCGGGGGTAAGAACAGCAGGGTGCAGAGGTAGTAGACCACGCCGCCGAATACGCAGGCTATGGCGTAGAGGTTTTCTTTGCGGAAAATTAGCGGTTCTTCGTTGATCAGGATGTCGCGCATCATTCCGCCGAATGAGCCGGTGATGGTCCCCATGACGATTGCCACCCACATGGGGAAACCATAGTCCAGGGTTTTGACCACCCCGACGACGACAAACAAACCCAGGCCGATGGTGTCGAAGATAAAGAAGGTATAGTTCAGCCGTATGACGTATTTCCGGAAGGCGATGACGAACAGGAGCGCCAGTCCCGAAACGATCAGGTAGGAGGGTTGTTCCATCCAGAAGGGGGTTGCGTTGAGCAGAATATCCCTTACGCTACCGCCTCCCACAGCCGTTACGATGCCCACCACGTAGGCTCCGAACCAGTCGAACTGTTTGGCCGAGGCCAGGCGTATGCCGCTGATGGCGAAGGCAAAGGTGCCGGCGTAGTCGCAAAAGGTAATGAAGTTGAACATTTTATATTTCTTATTGGAGGTTTTTAGCCAGCAGCCTGCGGACGTCGGATTTGCTCAGGTTGCGGCGGGTGGCATAATCGGAGAGCTGTTCTTCGTCGATGGGTCCAATCATGAAGTAGGAGGCCAGCGGATGGGACAGGTAGAGGCCGCTGATTGACGAGGTGGGATACATTGCGCCGTTTTCCGTCAGTTCAATGCCGATACGGGAGAAGTCCAGCAGTTCATTTAGGGAGAAGTTCAGCAGTTGTTCGGGCAGGGAAGGATAGCCGATGGCGGGACGTATGCCGCGGTATTTCGCCCGGAACAGTTCGGGGATGGTCCATGTTTCTTTGGGAGCATATCCCCAGTAGGTACGTCGGACTTTTTCGTGCAGGTATTCGGCGGTGGCTTCGGCCAGGCGATCGGTCAGGCTTTGCAGGAGTACGGCCGAGTAGGAATCGCCTTCGTTTTCGAAGCTTTGTTTCAGCGGTTCGGCGCCTGCGCCGGCTGTTACGGCAAAGGCGCCGATGTAATCCGTGCGTTTCTCGGATTCCGGTAGGATGTAATCGGCCAGCGATTTATATTCTTCCGTTTCTTTTCGGGTTTGCTGGCGCAACATGGGGAGTGACAAGCCGTTTTCCGCAAGTCGGATGGTATCTCCCCGGCTGTTTGCCGGGAAAAACCCGTATATCGCTTTGCTGCATCCTGCTTGCAGGGTTTCCAGGCGATTGAGCAGTTGTGTTGCGTCGGTGTACAGTTTCCATGCTTCTCCGGCTTTGGCGCGTTCTTCGGGGGGAAAACCTTCCATCCATGCGGTGCGGCAGGACGGGCAGTCGTGCCTGTCGGGTAGCGTGGCGAAACCTCCGCTGAGCCGCCAGGCCGTGAAGAAAAATTTCCACTGTATATAAGGCCTTACCCTTGCCAGGGGGATTTCCTGTATGAGATGTACGCCCATTTGCGCGGGTTTGGGGGGTTGATACCCGTTCCAGTTGATTTTCGCCGGATGGCTGCGGGCATGGGTCAGTGATACGGTTGGGGGGTGTTTTTCTTCAACCGACCGGCAGAGTTTTTCGTATTCCCTGTTCAGGGCTTCGATGAATGGGGCGCGGGTATGGGGGTTCAGAAGTTAGGACGCCACGAGTGGGGCCTGGGAAGCGTCCGTGACATGCACCACGGGGTAGTTGTAATGCGGGGCGATTCTCACGGCGGTATGTAGCTTGGAGGTGGTTGCTCCTCCGATCATGACCGGGATGGTCAACCCGGCCTTTTGCATTTCCCCGGTTACGTGCACCATTTCTTCCAGCGAGGGTGTGATGAGTCCGGAGAGGCACACCAGGTCGGGCCTTTCGTTTATTGCCGTGCGAACGATCACCTCGGCCGGCACCATGACTCCGAGGTCTATCACTTCGTAGTTGTTGCAGGTCAACACAATGGAGACGATGTTTTTTCCTATGTCGTGCACATCGCCTTTGACGGTTGCAAACACGACTTTGCCTGCCGTTGTTTTTGTTTGGGTGTTTTTTTCGGCTTCGATGGCGGGTTGCAGGAGGGCCACGGCCTTTTTCATTGTGCGGGCGGTTTTCACCACCTGGGGGAGGAACATTTTCCCTTGTCCGAAGAGTTCTCCCACTTCATTCATTCCGTTCATCAGCGGTCCGTCGATGATGTCCACGGCGCGGGGATAGTGTTGCAGGGCTTCGGCGACGTCTTTTTCCAGGAAATCGGTCACTCCTTTTTTCAGGGCGTATTCCAGGCGTTGTCCCGGGGAGGTTTCGCGCCAGGCTTCCTGTTGCGCAGGGGATTCTGCGGGGTCGGCGTTCATTTGTTGTGCGTAGGCGATGAGTTCTTCGGCGGCTTCGGCTCGGCGATAGAGGACGACGTCTTCGGCCAGGCTTCGGAGCGCGGGGTCGATTGCGTTGCAGGGGATGATCGAGGATGGGTTGACGATAGCCATATCCATTCCTTTGTTGACGGCATGGTGGAGGAAGACGGCATGTAGGGCTTCGCGTACGCGGTTGTTTCCCCGGAAGGAGAAGGAGAGGTTGCTTACGCCGCCGCTCACGCCGGCGCCGGGGAGGTGTTGTTTGATCCACTCCACGGCGCGTAGGAAGTCGAGGCCGTAGCGGTTGTGTTCTTCGATGCCTGTTGCAACGGCGAGCACGTTGGGGTCGAAGAGGATGTCTTGCGGGGGGAAGCCGGCTTTTTCCGTGAGCAGGCGGTAGGCGCGGTGGCAAACCCGGATTTTCCGTTCAAACACATCGGCTTGCCCCTGTTCGTCGAAGGCCATGACCACGACTGCGGCGCCGAGCCTGCGTAGGTGTGCGGCTTGGGCCAGGAACACGTCTTCTCCTTCTTTCAGGCTGATGGAATTGACGATGCTTTTCCCCTGGATGCATTGTAATCCGGCCTCAATCACTTCCCATTTGGAGGAATCAATCATAATGGGGACGCGGGCAATATCCGGTTCTGCGGCGATGAGGTTGAGGAAGGTTTTCATTTCTTCGGCGGCGTGCAACATTCCTTCGTCCATGTTTACGTCCACGATTTGCGCTCCGTCTTCCACTTGTTTGCGGGCGATGGAGAGGGCTTCTTCGTATTTTTTCTCCCGTATGAGGCGGAGGAATTTGCGCGAACCGGCCACGTTGCAGCGTTCGCCGACCGGCACAAAGCGGTTTTGGGGTTTTACCTCCAGAACTTCCAGGCCGGAGAGGCGGAGCGTGCGGGGCGGCGGGGGGGGCGTATGCGGGCGTGCGCCCACCACCAGGGGGACGTAGTGTGCGATGTGTTGCGGAGTGGTGCCGCAGCATCCCCCCACGATATTGACCAGGCCCGAACGGATGAAACCTGCGATGTGTTCGGCCATGCGGCGGGGCGTTTCTTCGTAGGTTCCGAAGCTGTTGGGCATTCCCGCGTTGGGATGTGCGCTGATGAAATACGGCGCGGTTTGGGCGAGCGCCGCAAGATAGGGGCGCATGTCGGCGGCGCCGAAGGAGCAGTTCAGACCGACGCTCACCACCCCGGCGTGTTCGATCGAGGCCAGCAAAGCCTCGAGGGTTTGGCCCGAAAAGGTTCGCCCGCCCTGTCCGGAGAGGGTCACGGAGAGCATCACGGGCAATTCCCTTTCCAGGTGTATTTCCACTTCGCGCACGGCGTCCAGGGCGGCTTTGGCATTGAGGGTATCGAAGACGGTTTCGATCAGTACCAGGTCAATGCCTCCTTCGGCCAGGGCGGTGATTTGTTCGCGGTAGGCCGCTCGGAGGTCCCCGTAGGTTACGGCGCGAAAGGCGGGGTCGTTGACATCGGGACTCATCGAGGCGGTTTTGTTGGTGGGTCCCACCGAGCCGGCCACGAAGACTTTCCGTTGGTTGTTTTCGGCCATAAACGCATCGGCCGTGTTGCGGGCGATTTCTGCGGCGCGGAGGTTGATTTCCCTTACGTGTGCTTCCATGCCGTAGTCGTTCATGGAGATGGCGTTGGCGTTGAAGGAGTTGGTGGAGAAAATATCGGCTCCGGCCTTCAGGTATTCGCCGTGTATGCGGGCGATGATATCGGCCTGGGTGAGGTTCAGCAGGTCGTTATTGCCTGTTTGAGCGATGGGAAATTCGGCGAAACGTTCTCCCCGGTAATCTTTTTCGGTGAGTTTGTATCCCTGGATGAGGCTTCCCATGGCGCCATCGAGGATCAGGATGCGTTCCCGGAGGATTTCCCGGAAATTATCTTTGTTCATGTCTTGTTTTTTTCTTTTGCGATGCATGGATACGGTTGTAAAGCCGGCGCATCCATACAATGACGCAGGCCAGGAGGAGGCGCGGCAACAGGATCCAGCCTGCGGGGATGCCGATAGCCACGAAAATCAGGGTATCTTCCAGCATGGAGTGATTCACAGCCAGGTGATAGTTGAGCAGGTTGCCGTTGCGGCGGGTCAGTTGCTTTTGTTCCATTTGTTCCACCATGACGGCTCCTCCGTAGGCTAAGCCCACGAGGTTGCCTACCAGCCAGAGGAAGGCGGTATCGGGGGGCAGACCCAAGAGACGCATCAGGGGGGCGAGGGCGGTGGAGAGTCGATGCATCAGCCGGAATTCTTCCAGGATATGATGCAGGATCATCAGGGCGGTTACGATGAGCAGGATGCGTATCACAACGCCGCTTGAATCCGCGAGCCATTGCGCCAGGAGTGCGGGCAGGTTCGCCGGCATTTCCCTTGGGGTGACTTCTCCGAGGGTTCCCCATCCGTGCTGGGGCATGATTTGATTCAGTCCGAAGGCGATGACAAAGCTCATGACCAGCCTCAGCAGGGTCATTTCCCAGAAGCGCGACCCGGTGCGCGCCTGTACGGAGGATTCCACGGGGAGGTTGTGCGCCACCAGACACATCAGCGAGAGCAGCGTGGCCTGGCGCAGGTTGAGATCCAGGGAAGCGATCAGGGCAAGGGGTGCGTACAGGGGGCAGAAGACGCTGGTGAGAAACACCAGGGCCGTTTCCCCCGGCAGGCCTACCAGGGCAAACAGCGCTTCCATGCTTTGCGCCGGGAGGTCGAGCCATCCCGCGTAGCGCAAGAGTTGTACGCCGAGGGAGACGGGCAGGATGATTTTGAGCAACCACAGGCAGGTTTTGCCGGCTTTGGGTAGCGCCCTGCGAACGCATTTCCCTGTACGGTGGACGAAGGTATTCATGCTTTGCGTCGGAGTGCGCGGGTGATTTCCCGCCGGTCGTCGCGTTGTTTGAGTGTTTCGCGTTTGTCGTAGGCCTTTTTTCCCTTGGCGATGGCCACGACGATTTTGGCCAGTCCCTTCTCGTTGATAAACAAACGGGTGGGTACGATGGTGAGTCCGGCGTCTTTTGCGCTTTTTTCGATTTTCTTCAGTTCGCGCCGGGTGAGCAGCAGTTTGCGATCCCTTCGTGCGGCGTGGTTGTTGTAGGTGCCGTAGAAATATTCGGCGATATAGAGGTTTTTCACCCAGAGTTCTCCTCTTTCGATGAGGCAGTAGGTATCGCCGAGGGAGGCTTTGCCCAGGCGGAGGGATTTGATTTCCGTGCCCGTGAGTACCATACCGGCCGTAAAGGTATCGAGCAGTTCGTAATCGAAGCTTGCCCGCTTGTTTTTTATCAGGATGTTCTGCGGAAGTTTATTTTTCATTGCGCAAAGGGTTTGTATTTCGGGCTTGCTTAGAGGCGCATACCCGGCATAAGCAGGAAGAGGAGGGCGTGGATCAATTCCGGGGCCGCCACCACCCAGAGCGTAGCGAGTGCGGTGAAGGTGGCGCGTTGCCGTCCGGGGATTTTCAAAAAGATCGAGGCTCCCTGCCAGACGATGTATCCTATATATAGGTATAATACGAGCAGTCGGAGGAGGAAGAAATCGGCAAGGGGCAGGATCGGCAGTATGCTAAGCAAGATATAGAGGGCAAACATGGGCGCCGAGGCATAGGCAGTAAACGCACGGCAAGGTTTGGGTTCGTTCCCGGCGTCAAAGAAGCCGCGTCTCATTTCGTTCAGGGCGTAGGCGGCCAGGTGGAATCCTCCGAAGTAGGAGACGGCGGCTTTGACCGAGCGTTTGAGGGCGTATTCGAGTTGAAAGTTTTCTTCGCTGAAGAAAACGCCCGCGAAAGCGGCGAGGGCCACCAGGCCGATCAGGGGATAGACAAACCGTGCGAGGAGTTCCCGGTCGTTTTCTTCCTTTTGCGCGAGTTTCACCCATGCGCCGCGCGTGTCGGTGACAAGCATAAGGAGTATATGAAAGAGTTCTTTGTACATACCGTTACTTTTTGTTCGGACAAAAATAAGGGATAAGTTTGAAATAACCGCATGGAGCCTTGCAAAAGCCCGACCTTCGCGGGAAATCAGGGTTTTTCATTTGCAATAGTATAGGAACCGCGGGAAATTAGGGTTTTTCATTTGCAACACCCTAATCCTTCGCAGGAAATCAGGGTTTTTCATTTGCAATAGTATAGGAATTCGCGGGAAATTAGGGTTTTTCATTTGCAATGGTGTCGTCCTTCGCGAGAAATCAGGGTTTTTCATTTGCAACACCCCTGTTTCTCGCGAATTCCTATACTGTTGCAAACAAAAAACCCTTGTTTCTCGCGAATTCCTATACCATTGCAAACAAAAAACCCCTGTTTCCCGCGAATTCCTACACCATTGCAAATGAAAAACACAAAGAACCCGCGGTTCTTAGGGTGTTGCAAACAAAAAACGCAAAGAACCTTCGGTTCTTGTGGTTTGTCAAACGAAAAACACAAAGAACCGAAGGTTCCCAACTGTATTGAAAGTGAATAACCCGAATGGTTTGGCGTTTCTCTTCCTCTTGCAGACGAAGAAGGCGTGTATTCTACGGTTCTTCGGGGTTATTCAAACGAGAAAAGCGAGGCGTCGGCCGTGATGGAGGGTTCGCTGAAGGAAATCCGGTTGGCCGTGGCATTGACCTGGGCTTCGTCGAACGGATCATACAGGACCTCGCCCGTTTGCCGGAACCGGGGGGGCGTCAGGGGCAGGGAATGGACGGGCGGAAGGAGAAAAATCTTCCGGAATTCCTCGGCAAAGCCGGGTGTTACAAGCTCCCGGGCGATAAGCTCCTCGATCGCCTCGAAGGAAAAGAAACGGCCGTCTTCCAGCTCCTGGGGATCAAGCCGGAAGGGACCGTTGTGCACGGTGCGGTAGACGTGCACCAGCTCTTTCTCCCGGTCCGACTCAAAGATATAACGCGCCAGGAAGTGCGGATCGAAGGTTTCCAGGCCGATTTCTTCCAGCGTTTCGCGGCGCAGGGCCGTTTCAACGTCTTCCTCCCAAAGCACGTGACCGCCCACGGAGGCGTCCCATTTTCCGGGTTCAAGCTCCGAGAAGGAGGAACGTTTCTGAAGGAAAAGGCGTCCGGCCTCGTCGAATACATGAAGGTGCACCACGGGGTGCAGGGGTTTACTGCCGTCGTGGCAGCTACTGCGGGAGGCACAACCTGTAACCTGCCCGGTTTCATCCACTAAGGGTAGAAATTCTTTTTTGTTCATAAGTTTTTCTGGAGTTCTACGACGGTGATTCCGGCGCCGCCCGATTGTACATGTTCGTCGTGGAATCGTGCAATGCCGTCGACGCCGCGCAAATAAGCGCGGATAATTTCTCGCAATACGCCGCCGCCTGTGCCGTGCAGGATGCGTACGGGGGAAATCCCCGCCAGGCAGGCGTCGTCTATATAATAGGATACGGCCTGCAGGGCCTCGTCCGAGCGCATACCCCGAACATCCAGTTCGGGTTTGAAACGCAGGATTTTTTCCCGTATCCCCTCCGTATTGGCCCAGTTGCGGGGAATTTCCCGTCCTTGCCCTGCGCCGGAGGCCGGGGCCGGGGCCTTTTCCAGCCTTCCCACCTCCAGCACGCTCTTGAGCGTGCCGAAGGCGATCGTAGCCAGCCGGTCGTTCACCTTGATCACACGGCCCACGGCGGTTTGTCCCTTGAGACGCACGCGGTCGCCGGCCAGGATGGGTCCCTGGGGCGGGGCCTGGGGCGGAAGGCCTTGCCTTGAGAGGGGTTCCACCCTTGCAAGGGTTCGGCTCCGCAAGCTTTCCAGGGCCTTACGCGCCTTTTGGGTTGGTTCCTTTTCTGCCTTGGCTTCCTTGATTTCGCGGATGGTCTTTTCTATCTGCGCGTTGGCCTCGCTAAGGATACGCGCGGCTTCTTCCCCGGCACGCCGGAGCGTCTCGCGGCGTTCGCAGCGCATGGCCTCCAGGTTTTCCCGGGATTGCGCCAGCAGGCGGTTGAGTTCTTCGTCGCCTTCCCGGAGTTTTCTTTCCTTGGCTTCCAGGTCGCGTTTTTTGTCGAGGATCTCCCCCAGGTAGTTGTCCGAGTTCACGTAGTCGACGCCGGCCTTTTCGGTGGCCGAGGCCAGGATTGCTTCGGGAAGCCCCGTTTGCCGGGCAATTTCCATGGCGAACGAACTGCCGGGATTCCCCACAGTCAGTTGAAAGAGGGGTTGCATCCGGCGGCTGTCATACAGCATGGCGGCGTTCGTCAGGCCCGGCGTGCGTTGCGCCAAATGCTTGAGATTCTGATAATGCGTGGTCACAATGCCGAAACTTCCGCAGGCATGGAAGCCCTCCAGCAAAGCCTCGGCAAGGGCTCCCCCGATGCGGGGTTCCGTGCCGCTGCCGAATTCGTCAATCAGAAAAAGCGTAGAGGCATTGCAGGCCTCCAGGAAGTATTTCATGTTCCGCAAATGCGAACTGTACGTGCTGAGGTCGTTCTCTATGCTCTGCTCATCGCCGATGTCAATGAAAATGCCGGAGAATATCCCGCCCCGGGAGCCTTGGTCCACCGGAATGGGCATCCCGCATTGCAGCATGTACTGCAAAAGTCCCGCCGTTTTAAGGCATACGGACTTCCCCCCCGCATTGGGACCGGAAACAACCAGGATACGCCCCGCATCATCCAGGGGGATATGCAGCGGGACAACGCCTTTGCCCTGCTTCCTGTGCGAGAGGTACAAAAGGGGATGAAGGGCCGAGCGGAAATCCATCTGCGCACGGTTGTCCACACGGGGTTGCAGGGCGCCGATCGTCCCGGAGAAGATGGCCTTGGCACGGATAAAGTCCACCTCGGCCAGGAAATCATAGGCAACCTCCAGGTCCAAA
>JAITKB010000007.1 GCA_031278605.1 Tannerellaceae bacterium | reverse complement strand
AGAAAGCTTCCCTTGGTTGTTGTATTAGACGAGATAAGGAGTATGCACAATGTGGGATCGGTTTTTCGCACCTCCGATGCTTTTAAGGTCTCCTCCCTTTGTCTCTGCGGTATAACGGGCTGTCCTCCTCACGCGGAAATTCACAAAACAGCCCTGGGCGCAGAAGATACAATGCAGTGGGTTCATTTCGCACACACGCTGGAAGCCTTAGAACAGTTGAGAGGCGAAGGGTATACGCTATGCGCCGTGGAGCAGGCAGAGGGTAGTGTGATGCTGAACAACTTTTTGCCCGATAAAAAGAAAAAATATGCCGTCGTTTTCGGCAACGAGGTCAAGGGCGTTCATCAATCGGTAGTCGACGCCTGCGATCTATGCATTGAGATTCCCCAATACGGCGTAAAACATTCGCTCAATGTATCCGTATCGGCGGGGATTGTGTTGTGGGATTTGTTTATGAAACTGTCAGATTAACCCGCGTTCCACCATTACGACTACGCGTTCGGTGAGGGCATCTTTTCCTTTGGGGTCGTATTCGCTTTTGAGGCTTGCGCCGAACACACCGGCGAAAATATTCCAGAATCCTGCCCGGAAACTTCCCAGATAAGCCCGCAGAATATTATAGCTGGACTGGTTACATTCCCGGTCGATAAGTTTGATCAGTAATTTACCCTGCGAGAGAGTTAGCCGCTTAAGTTCCGGCTTATACTCCTGAAACAACTCCTTTTCCATGCGTTTGAGGTGTTTCTCCCTGGCCTTATCGTTGGGAAGCGTTTCCATATACTCGTAGGTTTCGATCAGTGTATGATAGACCATTTTGGCATAAGGCAGCGTACGTTTTACATCCCTTACGAGCTTGTCGTAATTTTGCCTTTCCCGTTTGTTTTTGAAGCGCAGTTCGGGGTAGATGATCACTTCCCGGAGATGAATCATCGCAATGGTATCTCCCTTATCCACCACAGCCCGATGTAGATTGGGGGGAAGATCCTTTATTTTTATGCTTTGCGCCCGGCCCTGAAAGCAACAGAAGGCGCCGGTTACAAGAATCAGACTATATAATCCCATTCGGCTCATAATGCAAAAATAACGATTTGAGTGCATGATACGAAGTTGGAGGATTATTTTCGGGAAGTTTAATCCAAACGCTATCTTTGCAGTATGAAAACAAAACTCTCAAGAGACAAAAATTAATCCTTTGAAATTTTAAAATAAAAATGAAACCAAACCTTCTGCTGCTCCTGATAAGTTTCCATTTGTATCCCCCTATCTATGCGATCGACAATCTGCGCACAGGCGATGCACGCAGTATCGGAATGGGGGGAAATGAAGCAACCGCTTCGCCCGTATTTAATCCCGCACTGATTACCCTGTATGAACGGAATACGCTCCGGATAAACTGCTTCAACCGTTATGCTCTGAAGGAATTGGGCAGTATGAATGCGAACCTTTATCTGCCGGGTAAAACGCTTTCCGTGGGAGGCGATGTGGCTTCCTTCGGGTACGACGCCTACCGGGAAAGTATGTTCCGTTTCTTCATGGCAAAACCTTTGACGAAGCAATGGAACTTGGGCATAAGTGTCCAGTGCGCTCTTTTGCAAACGGAGTTGTATGAAGAACAGCCGACACAGTTGTCCGTCGATGTGGGACTGACGTATATCCCCGTTGATAAGTTATTGACAGGGCTGTTGATAACAAATTGCCCCTCGGTGTCCTTTGGCGGTAAGTCTGCTGAAAAGAAAGAGTTTATGTATTACATGATACAGGCAGGTTTTCAATGGGAGCTTATAAACAATGTGTTTATATCCGGAGCTTTGTCCACAGGCGAAGACTATGTGGCGGCGGGTAGTCTGGGGTTTGAATACGTTGCTTTCCAGGACTTCTGCCTTCGTGCAGGCTTAAGAAGCGCTCCCATGCTTCCGTCTTTTGGATTCGGATATGCTTTTTCGAACTTCCATGTGGATGTAGCCGCCGTTTATCATACTGTTTTGGGAATAAGTACAGGCTTAGGACTTTCTTATTCTTTCTGATTCCTAATTCACACCCTGATTTATACCTATTAATGATGAATCGATTGTATTTGTTTTTGTGTATATCCCTATTGATAAGTTGTTGTCAAATCAAAGCCCAATCTGTTTTCTCTGCGGATAAATGGATGGAATATCTGGAAGAATTAGCTTCCGAAGCAGCAGATGAAGAACGTGTCGAATCACTGTATACCGAATTATCCTACCTCTCGGAACATCCTCTCGACTTGAACCGGGCTACGGCAGAAGAGTTGGAACGATTGCCCTTTCTCTCCGAAACCCAAATCCGTGCGATTCTCTCTTACCGGAAACAATACGAACGGATGCTGACGGTTTATGAGCTGAAAAATGTGGAGGATTTGGATTTGCAAACCATCGAACTCCTGCTTCCCTTTGTTTATATTGGAGGGAAAACGGTTGAAAAACGCCCTTTTACTGTTGACAACCTTGTTAATTACGGCAAGAACGAGTTATATCTCAGGTACGACCGGGGGATTCAACAGAAAAAGGGCTATCTCCCCCAATCCGACAGCATCCTGGCGATCTATCCCAACCGGCAATACCTGGGTGAGCCTTTCTATCACTCACTGCGTTATTCGTATTCCTTCGACGAACGCCTCCAACTGGGCCTGGTGGCGGAAAAGGATGCCGGCGAGCCTTTCGGGAACCGACATCATAAGGGCTATGATTTCTATTCGTTTCATATACTGCTGAAAAATTGCGGTTGGTTGAAAACGCTGACTGCGGGCGATTACAAGATGTCGTTCGGCCAGGGTCTGGTGGTAAGCAATGAGTTTACGCCCGGAAGAACTGCTGTTGCTACCCAACTCGAGCGACGCATGTATGGATTCCGTCGCCATTTCTCAACCAGCGAGAAGGATTTCTTCCGCGGAGCAGCCGCTACGGTGCGGTGGCAAAATACAGACTTCAGTATCTTTTATTCCTATAAGAAGATGGATGCCACGTTGACGGATAGCCTCACCGTTTCTTCCATAAAGACCGACGGTTTGCATCGTTTGGTGCGCGAGCGGGAAAAATCAGGACTTTTGTCCCTGCAAGTCCTGGGAGGGAATCTTCGCTACGCTACGCCGGAGGTATGTCTGGGAGTTACGGCGCTTTCGTATTCCTTCGGCAATTACAGCATAATGCCCGACGACAAACCCTACAACCTCTTTTATTTCCGGGGGAGCAGCAACCAAAACATAAGCGTGGATTACCTGTGGAAAAACCGCCATCTGAAACTTTACGGCGAGACGGCTATGTCGGCTAATAAAGCCTTAGGCACACTTCATGCCCTGCAACTGAATCCTGTTTCCTATTTCTCCTTCCTGCTTCTGTATCGTTATTATGACAAGCAATACCAGGCTTTTTTCAGCAACGCTTTTTCTCAAAACACCTTGCCTCAGAACGAGCAAGGCGTGTATATGGGTTTGCAATTTACCCCTTTTGCCTATTGGAAAATATCGGCCTATGCCGATTTCTTTCGTTTCCCCTGGCTGAAATATGGTGTAGATGCTCCTTCTGTGGGCAAGGAATATAGAGCGCAGGTGGATTATACGCAAATGGAAAATGCGACTTTTTATCTGCTCTATAAGTACAAACAAAAGGAGGGAAATGCGACGTTGCCGGATGGCAAGATATACGTTACGCCTTATGAGCAACACAGGGCGAGGGTGCAACTGCAATGCAAAGCAGCATCTTTCCTTTTTAAAACATCGCTCGACGGGATTATATACCACGAAGCAAGCAAGCGCAGCAAAGGGCTTATGCCGGCCCAAAGTATCGGATGGCGTCCCGAGAAGCTTCCTTTCCAGGCCGATTTGCATGCCGCATATTTCCATACGGACGATTACAATACCCGTTTGGCTTCGCACGAAAGAAGCATTCTCTATGCCTTCACGATGCCGCAGTTTTATGGAAAAGGGCTTCGTTTATCGGCCACATTTCGTTGGGATACCGCGAAGCGCCTTTCTTTCTTTGTCAAGTTTTCGTCGACGTACTATACCGACAGGAACGTAATAGGAACAGACCTGGAGGAGATAGAAGGAAACACCAAAACAGACATTTCAGGCCTCCTCCGCTGGAATTTCTGAATCGGGATCCGCATGTATTTCGGGATTTGTATACATAAACCATATCTCAAAAAGATATTTTCCTTAAGTTTGTAGTGTTATCTCAACAACGATCCATCATGAGAGAAAAACTCGACCTAGCAATCTTTCCTTTTTGCGCGAAAAAAGCTCTGAAATTCTTGTATTTCTTGGCTTGTAATTTGTTGATGTCGAATATATTGTTACTCTCTCTCTCTCTCTCTCTCTCTCTCTCTCT
>JAITKB010000109.1 GCA_031278605.1 Tannerellaceae bacterium | reverse complement strand
CTGTCTTTAAGCAAAAAACTTCGAGACAAAACGTCGCTTCACAGTGCTTTCCCGCTATCGCCTCATTCCCCAAAAACAACGGAAGACCCTATCGAAGCGTTACTGGCCGACCTGAAACGCATCATCGTAAAGCATCTTTCGGGCGATTACAACTTGAATCTCTGCTACGCTGTTGTCTCGGCTATCTACACCCTGGGAAAAGATATCAAACAACACAATCGCATCCGTTTCCGTATCTTGGCGCCAATGGTGGCGGCGATGGAAAAAGAGGCTGCTTCAGACCTCCTCTCCGATGCGTAAAACAAAACAAATAGCCATTATACTTGCCGATACCTTACAAGCTACCGGCCTGCAAAGTCTGCTGTCCGATTATTTCCCGCCGGTGGAAATCGCTTGCTTCCCCTCATTCGCTCATTTTATGGAGAATGAAGGTGATTTCGATTATTACTTTACTAAAGCCGATACCTTTCTTCTCAACACGAACTTCTTCCTTCCTCGCCGCTCCCGAACGGTAGTGATTACCTCCGACCGAGCAGAAGCTTCCTCCACAGGATGCAATTACCTGCATACCGGCGCCTCAGGGGAAATAATCATCGAACAACTACAACAGTTTTTCTCCATCGAAGAAAACAACGCAAATCTCATCGAACGAAACAAGGATCTTTCATCGCGGGAGATAGATGTACTTAAGCTTGTCGCCCAGGGAAGCATCAACAAAGATATCGCCGATAAACTAAATATCAGCTTGAACACAGTTCTAACACACCGCAAAAACATCACAGCCAAACTAGGCATCAAAACTGTTTCCGGCCTTACATTCTATGCCATCATGAATGGACTAATATCTTCCGACTTGATGGGATAATTGGCGCTGTTTACATACATAATTTGTTTTTAATAGATTTTCCACCTATTGTTTTTCAAACAAATATTCATCATGTAATCATTCTATATTTTTGTATTCTTATTATTTATTTATATTTAAATGCCGACATTTTGTCCTTGTTGAGCGTCTGAATATAAACGCTTTAATGCCAATGTGTCATTTTCTTTGTATCGGCACATGCTTTGCTGGAAACTCAATGAAACGGTTGGGCAAAAATCAAATCGTTTTAAGAGTTATCAATATGTTTAATTAAAAATAGGAGATAATTAATTATGATGCCTGTAAGAAGATCTGAAAAATGGTTGCCGAGTATTTTTAATGATTTCTTTGGTGACACATGGATGGAAAAATCCAATTTAACTTCGCCTTCAATCAATGTGATTGAAAACGAAAATGAATTCAAAGTAGAAGTAGCCGCTCCGGGAATGACTAAGGAGGACTTTAGTGTTCGTTTGGACAAAAATGACAATCTGGTTATTTCAATGGAGAAGAAAAGTGAAAAGGAAGAAAAGAAAAACGACCGTTACCTGCGCCGGGAGTTTTCTTACTCAAAATTCCAACAAACAATTGTATTGCCCGATAATGTTGAGAAAAACAAGATTAGTGCACAAGTTGAAAATGGTGTCTTAACAATCTGTATTCCGAAACTTCATGTAGAAGAATCTCCAAAAGCAGTTCAGGTAATTGAGATTAAGTAACATGCGTCCGGGAAAAAGAATTTAGAAACGTGTGTTTCGACAGAAACACAATAATCTTTAGCCGATTCTGAATTTAGTTAATTTGTATGCAACCCGACAGTAAAATCCTTTTTTAACTGTCGGGTTGCTGTTGTGTTTTCAAGTTAATTCGGACAGATTAAGTCTGTTCCTATAATCAAATATACCTTGCAGTTTGTAGCTCTGTGGAAGGTTTCGACAAATGATTATCTTTGTCACAATAATTTACCATGAATCAATTATACCAAAATAATATTTTACAAATCCATTGAATTTATGAAAACAAACCGAAGGGATTTTCTAAAAACGCTGGGCGGGATAGCAGTTTTCACCGTTGTACCGCGACATGTATTGGGGAAGGGTTTTATAGCCCCTAGCGACCAATTGACAAAAGGTATTATCGGAACCGGTGGGATGGGACGAGGTCACCTCAACTATGCCGGTACTCGCCTGGTAGCTATATGCGACGTAGACAAGAATCATTTGGAATTGGGACGCAAATTAGTGACGGGGCAGATTGCCGCCTATCACGATTTCCGCGACTTGATAGCAGATCCGAATGTAGACATTGTACACATAGCTACACCGCCTCACTGGCATGGAATTATGTCGATAGAAACGGCCAAGGCAGGAAAGGATATCTGGTGTGAAAAGCCCATGACACGTACCATTGGAGAAGGTCTACGGGTTATGGAAGCCGTTAAACAATACGGACGCATGTTCAGATTGAATACCTGGTTCCGCTTTACCGATACCTTTTATGGGTTAGGTACGCCGGTGAAGCCGCTGAAGAAATTAGTGCAAAGCGGCCTGCTGGGTTGGCCTTTGACGGTGATCATCAGCAAGCATACCGGTTTCGACTGGAAATTCTACTGGGTGGGAAAGGAATATCTCGAACCTCAATCAATTCCCGCTGAACTGGACTACGATTTCTGGTTAGGCCCAGCTCCTTATAAACCATACAACCTGCATCGTACACACCAGACGTTTCGCGGCTATTGGGATTACGATGGCGGAGGTCTAGGCGATATGGGACAGCATTACATAGACCCCGTACAGTATTTTCTGGGAAAAGACAACACAAGTCCTGTCAAGGTGGAGGTAGACGCTCCGCAGCAGCATCCCGATGCCGTAGGTGTCTGGCGGTCGATTACATATACCTATGAAGATGGTTGCCGGATTGTACTCTGGGGAGGTGAGCACGGCGACCCACACGCTCCGTATATATCCGGGCCGAATGGTCGTGTATATAAAAACTTCGTGTGCGATATCCCCGAATGGGAAAAGAAATTAGCCGATTATCCCGAACCGGAGCCACAAGTGACCGACTTTATTGAGAGCGTAAAAACCCGTCAGCCTTTTGCCTTGAACGAAAAAAACGGTTTCCGTTCCGCTACAATTGTGAATATGGGAGCCGTGGCATTACGCTTGAATCGTACGCTCCACTTCGATCCCGTAAAGCTGGAATTTATCAATGACGAGTCTGCCAACCGTTTGCTGAATCAGCCGACACGCTCGCCCTGGATTTTATAGTTAGACAATTAATAGTTAAAGTACACTCTTATGAAGAATATATATTTATTGATCCCGGTTCTATTCTTGTTGATAAGTACGCCGGCGTTGCAATCGCAGGACAACCGTACCGTCTCAACCATCGTAGCCGATGTTTTAGCACAAATTCCTGCTAATAACCAAGATGACTATAACAAACAATTTGCCGATCTACTTTCAACAGGTGAAGAAGGCATTTTTTCATTGATAAACATGATACATGCCCCCGGACAAGGAAACAATGCACAGGTAGACTACGCATTGAGTGGCCTTTCGCATTATGTGATGGGGAAAGGAGACGAAAATCTGCGCATGGCTACAGCTCATACTTATATAAAAGCCCTGGACAGGATAGAAGAGCACGAGACGAAAATTTTTATCATCAAACAATTGCAGATAATCGGAAAAGATGAAAGCGTGGATGCACTTGCACGTTATCTTAACGAGGAAAGTCTAAGTTCTCCGGCTGCCCAGGCATTGGCCTCTATCCGTACGGAAAAGGCTGGGCAGGCCTTAAAATCATCCCTACTCCGGAAAATGGGAACACGCAAGTCTCAACAGAATGTGATTTTGGCAATAGGAGAAGCTCGTGTTGCTGATACGGAAAATGTATTGAGAGGGATGATTTCGGAAGAAGATGAAAATTTTCAAAAAGTTACATTTTACGCATTGAGCCGCGTCGGGAATAAAGAATCCATAAACGAATTATATGCAGCTGCAGAAAAAAAAGGTTTTGCCTGGGAAAAGACAGGCGCAAGCGAATCCTATATCGCATTGCTGAAACATTTGGTTGAACAGGGTGACATAGAAGAGGCTTCAAAAGCCGCTTCCGAACTGCTTAGAAAGGCTACTAAGGCGAGAAGAACTCATACACGAAACGCAGCTTTGCAGATTTTACTCTCCATCGAAAAGGAAAAAGGACTGAAACGGGTGCAGGCTGCCTTAAAAGACCCATCCCGCGAATATAGGAATGCCGCCTTAGATTATGCGTCTGCTTTTACCTCTCCCGAAGTATATACAGAACTGATAAAAACAATGGCCAAAGCCAAACCGGAAGTACGGGTCGATATCCTGAACTGGTTAGGACACGAAAGTCTTGTCGATGAAAAAAAGGCCCTGCTCCGAACATTAGACATTCGTTTCGACCTTCCGGCGCGACAGGTAATAATCAACCAACTGAAAAGTCCTGATTTTATCGTAAGGCAAGCGGCGGTATGGGCATTGGTCAGGATAGGCGATACGTCTTTCATTCCTCCGCTGGCAAATTTGCTGACACAGACAGAGCCTGATATTTCCTTGGGACGGGATGCCCTGATTGCTTTCAAAGGAGATGTGACGTCCGATGTGGTGCGTATCGTTTCCAAAGCTCCCGACGAAGGAAAGATTGCAGCGGTTAAAGTATTGGCTTTACGTAAAGCCTCCACCCGCATCAACACGATACTAGATCTGATAAAATCGGGAGCTCCCGATGTGAAAAAAGCGGCATACATTGCCTTAAAAGATGTGGTAACGGAAAAAGACCTAACCCTGTTATGCGGGATGCTGGAAACGGCGGAAGCCGAAGCTATCTCACCTCTACAACAGGCTGTCGTAGCTTCTATCGCCTCACTTCCGGCAAAAGAACAAGTATCGGTCATTTCCAAACGCATGTTGCAAGCGGGAGAACAGGTGAAACATCTATACTATGTTGTATTGTCGGCCACAGGTGACAAAGAGGCTTTATCAACAATTGTGACCGGCTTCAAACAAGGTCATACAGAGGCCAGAGATGCGGCATTCGAAGCTTTACTGTCGTGGAAAGGTGCAGAAGTGGCGGATGAATTATTTGCTATATGTAAAGACGCTTCTGCAACAGCGTATTTCGATCGGGCGCTTGCAGCCTACGTACGTTCTGTTTCCAACACGGCTTTCACCGGTGAGAATCGTTACCTGAATTTGCGCAAAGCAATGGAAATAGCCCGAACGAATGAACAGAAAAATACAATTCTGCGACAAATAGGAAGAACGGGAACTTTTCAGGCATTGCTGTATGCCGGTAGATTCCTGGATGAAAAACCGGTGCAGCAGGTCGCTTCCAATGCCGTCATGACTATCGCCTTGAATAATACCTCCTATACGGGAACGAAAGTAAGAGAGCTATTAAACAAAGTATCAACCATATTAGACAACCCGGATGCTGCCTATCAGCGTGAAAATATAAAGAAACACCTGGAAGAAATGCCACAGGAGGAAGGGTTTGTCTCTATTTTTAACGGAAAAAATCTAAGTGGATGGAAGGGTTTGGTAGGAAATCCGATTTCGCGCGCCCAAATGAAACCGGAACAATTGGCGAAAGAACAAGCGAAGGCCGACGAACAAATGCGTAAGGACTGGAAAATAGAGGATGGGATGCTTATCTTTGACGGTACCGGCTACGATAATCTTTGTACGGTAGAGCAATATGCAGATTTCGAAATGTATGTAGACTGGATGTTAGACCCTGCCGGCCCGGAAGCCGACGCTGGGATCTACCTCCGGGGCACACCTCAGGTACAAATATGGGATACGGCCCGCGTAAAGGTAGGGGCGCAGGTAGGCTCCGGAGGCTTGTATAACAACATAGTATATGAAAGTAAACCATTGAAGGTAGCCGACAACAGGTTAGGAGAATGGAATACCCTGTACATCAAAATGACAGGAGACCGCGTAAGGGTATGTCTCAATGGCGAATTAGTGACAAACGACGTAATACTCGAAAATTACTGGAATCGAAAACTACCTGTTCCTCCTGTAGAACAAATTGAATTACAGGCTCACGGGAGTAAGGTGTATTACCGGGATATCTATGTGAAAGAATTGAAACGACCGGAGCCATTTACGCTTTCGGATGAAGAAAAGAAAGAAGGGTATAAAATACTGTTCGACGGCACCCACATGCATGAATGGACAGGCAATACCGTAAATTATACCTTATCGGACGGAACGATCGCCTTGGTTCCAAGCAAAGGTTCCGGTTGGAACCTGTATTCAAAAAACGAATACGCCAACTTTATCCTTCGCTTTGATTTTCAACT
The DNA here is from genome assembly GCA_031278605.1 of Tannerellaceae bacterium. Taxonomy (GTDB): domain Bacteria; phylum Bacteroidota; class Bacteroidia; order Bacteroidales; family Tannerellaceae; genus DFXE01. Next base: position 596 of record JAITKB010000109.1, on the reverse strand, counting down.
GACACCGGCTGCTAATAACGGATTAGGTATCCGTACGCCTCAAGAAGGTGATGCCGCCTACGCAGGAATGGAATTGCAGATATTAGATAATGAGCATCCTGTTTACAGGGATCTGAAAAGCTATCAATATCATGGATCCGTTTATGGAATCATACCAGCTAAAAGGGGGTTTCTAAAACCTACAGGAGAATGGAACTCTCAGGAAGTGATAGCCGATGGCGACCATATCAAAATAACGCTGAATGGAGAAGTTATCCTCGACGGGAATATTCGTGAAGCGACGAAAAATGGAACACCCGACCAAAGGGAACATCCCGGTCTTTTTAATAAGAAAGGCTATATCGGTTTCCTCGGACACGGATCGCCGGTTAAGTTTCGTAACATACGGATAAAAGAACTAAAATAATAAAAACAATATACAAAAACAAAAAGGAAACAATGTCATGTTGTTTCCTTTTGTTTTTGTATAAATACTGTTTTCCAGAGAAATAAACAACCTAATATAATAATTCCAGAATATTTAAAACAAATGAGCAACGATTCAAGAAGCATGACACAAAATGATTTCACAAATCCTCACTAAAGAAAATGACACA
>JAITKB010000096.1 GCA_031278605.1 Tannerellaceae bacterium | reverse complement strand
CACCCGGCAAAGGGTAGGGGAGGAGGTTTAATGGGTAATAAACGGTTGATAAAATAGTGATAAACGATGAAAAACCCCAGAGGCAAGGAGGTCAAACCCCTAAAAAAAACCCAGAGGCTCCCACAACAAAAAACAGGAACCAACTTATCAGCCTCCAAAAAACAGGAACAACCACTTTTTTTTCCATACCAAGCCTTATGCACAAGTACACAAGAAGGAAGGCAAAGCAAAGAACAAAAGGAAATTAGATGCAAAAGCATCTGTTCATAACCTATCAATAACCAGGCAATGAAACTTAATAACTACCTGGGCAAATATTTCCCATAAAACATTTAAACCCTATCAACAGCCTATCATCATCATCCTTCATTTAAAGCTTTAAATAAAATATAATGATGAATGCGTGTTGATAAGGATTGAAAACGGTTGGGGAAATTTCTTGTACATTTGTAGAAAATGTCCCCTATGCAAACAAAAAATCTACAAATCCCGGTGGAACGCCTCCACAAACTTCGCAGAGAGAAAAATGCCGTGATCCTTGCACACTATTATCAAACAGCCGATATACAGGATGTGGCCGATTGCGTCGGCGATAGCCTTGCCCTGGCGCAATGGGCCGCCCGGACCACAGCAGACATCATTGTGCTTTGCGGCGTGCATTTCATGGGCGAAACAGCCAAAATACTTTGTCCGGACAAAAAAGTACTGATCCCCGATCCGAAGGCGGGTTGCTCCCTGGCAGACAGTTGCCCGGCAGAAGATTTTAAAGCCTTTGTCGACAAGCATCCCGGTTATACGGTGATTTCCTATGTCAATACAACGGCTGCCGTAAAGGCGGTGACGGATGTTGTGGTGACTTCCGGCAATGCCCGCAGGATCGTGGAAAGTTTCCCAAAGGATACGCCCATTATTTTTGGTCCCGACCGCAACCTTGGAAATTACATCAACAGCATCACCGGACGAAAGATGTTGCTCTGGGACGGCGCCTGCCATGTGCACGAACAATTCTCGCTGGAGAAGATCCTGGAGGCGAAACTAAAGTATCCGGATGCGGACATTATTACGCATCCGGAATGTAAACAACCCATTATCAAAGTATCCGATTTTGTGGGTTCGACGGCTGCCTTACTCAAACATACCATAACCTCCGACAAACAGCGATTCATTGTAGCCACCGAAAGCGGGGTTATTCACGAAATGCAAAAGCAAAGTCCGCACAAGGAATTTATTCCCGCCCCGCCCAACGACGTAACCTGCGCCTGTAACGAATGTAGTTTTATGCGCCTCAATACAATGGAAAAACTCTATAACTGCCTCGAGCGTGAGACTCCGGAAATTTTTGTTGACAAAGAAATAAGGGAGAAAGCCGTGAAACCCATCCGTCGTATGCTTGCCATGTCCGAATGAATGAGCGGCCGGCTTACCTTGCTACCGCTATTTTGGTGACAACGCTTTCAAGGTTTCCCTGGCCGTCGACACGGGAGGAGAAAACCAGATAGACTCCTGTGGCTACACGGCGTCCGTTTCTGTTTCGGCAATCCCAGGTGATTTGCCCTCCCGTGGAACGACCCTGGTAGAGGAGATTGCCTTTTGTATCGGTTATTTTTACGTTTGAACGATCCGTCAAACCCGTGATGACGACCCGTTCGTCGAAATCCGGACGTACGGGATTGGGGTAGGCATAGACGTTTGAATAATCTTCGCTTCCCTTTACGGCGTCTCCCATGTAGGAGATGAGTCCCTGATCCGTACCGATGAATACTTCCCCCGTGTGGTTATCAACCGTTATGCTTTCAATGGTGTTGGAAAGGAGCGGGGAGTTGTCTGTTGTAAAATGCAGGATACTCTCCGATCCGTCTTCGCTGACCAGGTAAACGCCGGAATTGCCTGTTCCCAGCCATTTGCGGTTTCCCCCGTCGATGGCTATGGCGTTTATGCGTTCGTCGGCCAGAAAATAGTACGGGTTTTTGTATGCGTCCGTGCGGATGATGCGTGAGCCGTTCAGGATTCCCTCTGTGGCCCGCAAGGGAGTGTATGCAATGAAAACGCCCCGGTTGGTTCCTATCCAGATGTTTTGGTTTGTATCTTCTGTGATGCAGAAAAATTCATTGGCTTCTATGTTGCCGTTTGAGTCGTTCAGGGCGTTGTAGTAATGCGAAACATCGTCGGATGGGTTGTCGAGGGTTCCTTTGTCGTCGAAAACAAATAGGCCGCTTTTTTCACCGCGGACAAGGTTGACCCATTTATAGCCGTTGGCGGCTATGTGTATTTTGTCTGCCAGGCTGGGATAACTTATGGCGCTAAAGGGAAGTTCGGTCCAGGTTCCGTCTGCCTGGAGTACGACTATTACGTTCTTGACTTCGCTATTGGTCATCCACAGGTTGTTGTCCTTATCGAAACACAGGCCTTCCACCCGGACGTAATTGTTTTGCGTGGGGGTATTGGGGAAAATGCTGCTCAATGCGCTGTTCGTATGATTGTAGAGTTTGACTAAGTTGCCGTCCTTAAATTCATACACCCCTTCTCCCCAGGTGGAGACAAAGTAATGCTTCTCGTCTTTCGGATCGACTGCGATGCAGGTGGCGTCCGTGAATCCGCTTATGTCTTTCAGGTTATTCCATTTCAGGCTGTCGGTGTCGTAAATCATAACGGTTCCCCGGTTGTAGAAGCGTTCGCTCCATCGTCCTCCACCGGCTATGTATAATTTGTGGTTGTACATACGCATAAAGGCGTTCAGGTTTCGTTTGGGGCTGTTGTAGGGGATGTTTTCGGTTCGTATTTCATACTGGTTGGCTGCTTTTTTGCGGATACCGCTAAGTCCCTTTTCGCCGGTTGCCAGCCAGAAAGCAGTCTGGTCTTTGAGGGAAGATACGTCGAGGATACCGGCAATGCTTCCTTTGTCCTTTTCCGTGAAGGAAGAATAGATGTATAACTCCCCGGAAGAGAAAGCAATCAGTTTTTGGTTTTCAACCTTTATGTTCCGGATGGATGGATGGTTGAGTAATTGCTGCATTGCATGGTCCGAGCGGTAATATATGCCTTTATTCTTAACGAGGAAGCAGAGAACATTTTGGAATGTACAAAGTTGAAGGACGGTGTCTTTTGCTTCCTCGGAAGTGGCTATGGGATAGTCCTGCCAGTTGCCTGGATCTATCAGGTTGTCTGTTAGGGAAGCTTTTCGTACGCCCTTGGGCGTGAGTGTGTAAATCATATCTTCATGCACGGCTATGGAAGATACGGGTTGATCGGAGTGGTATGTTTCTTTGATTTCTTTCTTTTTAACGTCGAGCGCTACCACTCCAAAGGCTGTGGCCAGGTAGGTTGTTTCTTTGTAATGATGGATGGAATAGATGGTTTTGTCTTGTATATGGCTGCTGTTTAGAATAAAGGGGAGGTTATAGACGCTGTTATTTTCTTTCATCAGGTCTATGTTCCCGTTTGTATAAGCGATGATGAGGGTATTTTCTTCGTTATGAAAACAGATACTGCTTATCCGGTTATCGCTCAATCCGTTTTCTTTTGAGTAATAGCGAAGGCTGTTGTCTTCTTTGCCGTAGCTGTACAGGGAGCCGTCGGCCAGAGCATAAACAAAGGTATTTCCTTCGGCTACCGAAGTGGTATTGTTGTAGGCCAGGTAGGAATGCCATTTTCCTATGCTTTGCGGGGACAGTGTTTGGAGCAGGCAGCCGGAGCAGGCGAGCAGGATAAGGAACCGTTTCATTTTTTTTTTTTACACTTTATTGGGTGAATAAAAAAGTTGCTAATTTTTTACCGGCCAATGCCCGGTGACTGATTGTATTCTTTATGTCGTTGCCCAGTTCGGCAAAGGTTTGTTCATAGCCGTCGGGAACGAAGAGGGGATCGTATCCAAAGCCTTCGGAACCTCTTTCTTCCTTTGTGATGAAGCCGTTGACGAGGCCTTCAAAAACATATTCCTTTTCATTCAATATAAGCGCAATGACGGTACGGAATCGTGCCTTCCGGTTGTCTTTTCCTTGCATTTCCTTTAGGAGTTTTTCTTTATTGGCCTGAAAACTGCGTGCCTCTCCTGCATAACGTGCCGAATAAACGCCGGGAGCATCGTTTAGCGCTTCTACTTCCAGCCCCGTATCATCGGCAAAGCAATCATAGCCGTAATTTTCTTTTACAAAGCGAGCTTTCATCAAAGCGTTTTCTTCCAACGTATCGGCTGTTTCGGGAATATCTTCCGGGCAGTTGATTTCGGATAGGGAACGTATGCGTATTTTGCCGGAGAGAATGTTTTGTATTTCTTCCAGTTTGTGAGGGTTGTTTGTTGCGAATACCAGGGTTTTCATTTCGTGCTTTTAGTGTTATGTTTTTATTGGGTCAAAACCTTCGCCGTAGACGCCCCTTACGATACTTTGTGAGATGAAGGCCTGGCCGTCTATTTCTTTTATAAGTCGAAAGATGGTTACCGATTCGGATTTTTTGGCCAGCAGGACCACTACTTTTGTAGGTTTTTGCGAATATCCTCCTGCTCCGTCCAGCAGCGTACAGCCTCGCCCCAGGTCTTTCAGGATTCGTTCCGTTATCTCGTCGTATTTTTGAGAAAAGATAAGGAATTGCACCGACTGACGATTGGCATTGATTACGCGATCGAGTACAAAGCTGTTGACGCCCATTTCCACAAATCCGAAAACAATCTTTTCCACATCATGGAAGAGCAAATACGAGGAGCTGATGATAACGACGTCAAACAGCATCAAGCCCATTCCGATGGATATGTTTTTGTGTTTGTTGATGATGGCGGCAACGATGTCGGTACCACCCGTGCTGCCGTTTGCCGAAAATATTAATCCCAGTCCTGTGCCGCAGATACCTCCTCCGATCAGGGTACACATAAACGGCTCGTTGCGTATGATGGGAACGCCTCCAAGTATCCATTCAAAGAGCGAGAGCGAGAGCGAAAGGGCCACAACGCCGAATATGGTTTTCAAAAGGAACTTAGACCCCAATGTTTTGAAGGCAAAAGCCAATAAAATCAAGTTGATGAGGAAATATGAAACGGAAACGGGAATGGATGTCCCGAAGAAAATCAGTGCGCTGATACCGCTTAGTCCGCCCGTTATGATTTCGTTGGAAAGGATAAAGCCATTGAATCCAAAGCCGTAAAGCAAGGTTCCTACACATATAACCAGGTAGTCTTGTGTAGAGTAAAAGACTTTGCGGATGTTATTCTTCATTCAATCACGATGTTTATAATCTTTCCGGGAACTACAATTACTTTCTTTGGTCTTTTTCCTTTGGTCCATTTCAGAGCGTTTTCGTGCGAAAGGGCGGCCTTTTCCACTTCCTCGCGTGAGGCTTCTGCCGGCAGGTCGATGTTGAAACGGGTTTTGCCGTTGAACGATACGGCGTAGCTAAACGTATCTTCTTTCAGGTAAGTCTCGTTGTGTGTGGGCCAAACGGCCTCGCATACGCTTGAATCATTACCCGAGGCATGCCATAGTTCTTCCGCAACGTGCGGGGCAAAAGGCGCCAGGACAACAATCAGCGGTTCGAGAATCATTCGTTTGCTGCATTTGAGAGAGGAGAGTTCATTCACACAGATCATAAAGGCGCTGACGGAAGTATTGAACGAGAAATGCTCAATGTCGTACGTTACCTTTTTAATCAGTTTATGAATTGATTTCAGTTCGGCGTTTGCCGGTTGGTTTTCGTTCACTTGCAGACTGCCGCCGGGGGCGTAAAACAGCGCCCAGAGTTTTTTCAGAAAGCGATGAACGCCGTCGATGCCGTTTGTATCCCAGGGTTTGGATTGTTCCAGCGGTCCCAGGAACATTTCATACAGACGCAGGGTATCGGCTCCGAATTTTTCCACAATCACGTCGGGATTCACTACGTTGAACATAGACTTCGACATTTTTTCTATCGCCCATCCGCAAACATACTTCCCTTTTTCCAGGATAAACTCGGCGTCTTTATACTCCGGGTTCCAATTACGGAAAGCCTCTATATTCAGTATGTCGTTGTTTACGATGTTTACATCCACATGCAGGGGAGTTACTTCGTAGTTTTCCTTCAGGTTGAGGGATACGAAAGTATGGGTTCCGTTTATCCGGTATACGAAGTTGGAGCGTCCCTGTATCATGCCTTGATTGATCAGTTTCCGAAAGGGTTCGTCTTCGCATACCACACCGGTGTCGTACAGGAATTTATTCCAGAATCGGCTATAGATAAGATGTCCGGTGGCATGTTCCGTTCCGCCGAGGTATAAGTCGACGTTTCTCCAGTAGCGGTTTGCTTTCCTGGAGACCAGTTCCCGGGGGTTGTGAGGATCCATGTAGCGGAGATAGTAGGCGGAGGAACCGGCGAATCCCGGCATGGTATTTCGTTCGAGCGGAAAGACGCTCTCGTTGTTTATGCAGCGGGTTTCCAGTATACGATTGTTTGCTTTATCCCAGGCCCAAAGGTCGGCATGTCCCAGGGGCGGTTCCCCGGTTTTGGTGGGAAGGAATTTGTCTACTGCCGGAAGTTTCAGCGGCAATTTGTTTTCCGGCAGGGTTTGGGGGAGTCCGTCGGCGTCGTAGTAGACGGGGAAAGGTTCTCCCCAGTAGCGTTGCCGGCTGAAGATAGCGTCTCGCAGGCGGTAGTTTACTTTCACTTTGCCCAAGCCTTTTGCTTCGATATAGGCTTGGGTACGGGCGATGGCGTCTTTTACTTCCAGACCGTTCAGTATCAGTCCGTCGGGTGTTTCTTTTCCTTTCCGGGGAGAGTTGGTCATTTTTCCTTCTTTGGCGTCGAAACTTTCTTCCGATACGTCGCAGCCTTCTATCAGGGGGATGATGGGGAGGTTGAAATGCTTGGCAAAGGCATAGTCGCGGCTATCGTGTCCCGGCACCGCCATGATGGCTCCCGTGCCGTAACCGGCCAGTACGTAGTCGCTTATCCAGATGGGAATTTCTTCGTTTGTCACCGGGTTGATGGCGTGCGAGCCGGAGAAAACCCCCGTTACTTTACGGTCGGCGATGCGTTCGCGTTCGGTTTTCTTTTTTGTGGCGATCAAGTAAGCGTTTACTTCTGCTTGCTGTTCGGGCGTGGTTACCGGGTCGACCCACTCACTTTCGGGGGCCAGGACCATAAAGGTTACGCCGTAGATCGTATCGGCTCTGGTGGTGAAGACGGCGAAAGAAATCTCTGCTTCTTTACCTTTTCCTGCAAGGTAGAAGTACAGTTCCGCCCCTTGGCTTCGCCCAATCCAGTTCCGTTGTGTTTCTTTGAGCGATTCGGTCCAGTCGATGGTTTCCAGGCCGTCCAGCAGGCGTTGGGCATAGGCGGAAACGCGCAGGCACCATTGGCGCATGATTTTCTGTTCCACCGGATAACCGCCCCGTTCGGACAGGCCGTTTACCACCTCGTCGTTTGCCAGGACCGTTCCCAGGGCCGGGCACCAGTTGACCATTGTATCCCCCAGGTAGGCCAGGCGATAATCCAGGAGCACTTCTTCCTGCTTTTTCCGGCTCATGGTGTTCCATTCGTCGGCCGTAAAGGAATAATGTCCTCCGGAGGCCACGTTCAGTCCGTTGCCGGAGCCTGTTTGCCGGAAAGCTTCGATGAGTTCCCCGATGGGTCTTGCCTGTTGTAGGTCGTAGCAGTAATAGCTGTGGAACATTTGGATAAACGCCCATTGCGTCCAATGATAATAGGCCGGGTCACAGGTCTGTACCTCCCGGTCCCAATCGAAGGAGAAGCCCATCTTATCCAGTTGTTCGCGGTATCGTTTGATATTATTTTCCGTAGTTATTTCGGGATGTTGTCCGGTTTGGATTGCGTATTGTTCGGCGGGCAACCCGTAGGCGTCGTAGCCCATGGGGTGAAGCACGTTGAATCCCTTCAGCCTCATGTAGCGTGCAAAGATATCCGAGGCGATGTATCCGAGCGGATGTCCCACATGCAATCCCGCTCCGGAAGGGTAGGGGAACATATCCAACACATAGCACTTGGGTTTCCCCTCTTCTTCTTTCACTTGATAAACCTTATGGAGATTCCAGTAGGCCTGCCATTTTTTCTCAATTTCCTTGAATTTATATTCCATACCAATTATTTACAAATTTACGATGCGAAAGGCGCAAAGTTAACGATTTATTCCTTCCTTTCTTTCGGATCGTTTTGCTAACCCCCCCCTGAAACAGCGGGAAAAACAGCCGGGGAGATTCCTTAATATTAGTCATTTTTCACATTTCGAGGCTGAAAATGTAAGCGCTTAGCTATCAGCGATAAATTTACCTCACTCGAAAGAAAATTTCTCCGTACGGAAAAATTTATCTCTCCGTACGGAAAAATAAATTTCTCCGTACGGAAAAGTTTATTTCTCGGTACGGAGCGTTTTATTTTCCGGTAGGATAAACTTATTTTTGTAAATGAAAACTTATTTTTCGAGAGAGCGTTAGGAATTTTTCACTACCGGGAGGCGCAGGCCGGTCGCTGCCCCGCGAGGATTTCCGGCAGGGAAAAAAAGACATTGCCCCCGGTCGCGGGATGCAAACCGAGGGCAATGTCCTTAAACAATCAGGCGCCGATAAACTATAAGCCGGACATGGCTTGCAGGCAGACAGCTTTTTTGGCCCATGCTATGTGGATGATTACATTTTCGGTGAAATCTTCGCAATCATGACGGAACGGATGATAAGAATAATGATAGGAATACAAATTGGTGTAAATGGAATATTCCCAATCGGGTAGATTTGCGCCGAATGGGGCGGACGCCTTGCTGTGTTCTTGAAGGACAGGTATTTTTTTCATTTTATTTGTTTTTTGTGCCCTTCCTGTTCCCTTGGGTTAGGCGGTTATTTTTTTGTTTTTCTCCTATTTTTTGAATAAAAAAGCGCGGGAACACTTCTTATTACCTGTTCAGGGGTATCCCCATACCTACAATCCAGATAATAGAAACGTCCCACGCCCTATATATCGCTATCCAAATGGGGACAGGTCTATACGCAAACGCGGGCGTTGTATTCGTTATACTTGGATTGTTCGGTCGATGGGGGATTTTCTGAACAAGGATAATTATCGTAACGCTTTTGTTTTTCAATAAATCCTTCCTGCTTCAAACGCTTTCTCGGCAAGAATTGTCCAAAAATACGGAAAAATACAGTCGTATAACGATTTATTTAGCAGAAAAGCTGTTAAAAATATAGGCCCCGGAAACGGAGGCTTCGCAAGGGCTCACTCCCTGTTTCATAACAGATAAAATAGCTTGCAGACAATAGGGGAGGGGAGAAACAATTTACTAAATTCACATAAAAAATACGATAAGCATGAACAAATTTTTTATTTTACCGTCGCCCTGTTTCTTATATCATCCGGCTTGAACGGTGAGGGAATTTAGGATAAGAAAAAGAGAGGGTGCGCCTGGTTGACCGGACGCACCCTCTCTTTTCATACGCGGATAATCCGGCCGGCGCCGAAATGGCATCACGTTTTGGAAACACCGCCGCATCATTGTGTGTTTTTTTTTTTGTCATGTTAACCAGGAAAGCGGGTCTCCCGGTGGTCCTTCTGCATACGGCTTGTAAAGATTGACTCCGGGTATAGTCTTATAACCGGTAATCAACTATTGTTGTGTCAACATACAATTTCCGGCCTCTCTTTGTCGGCTTTGAACCAGAAGGGATATATACCAATACTACCGCACTATCCGGAGCTAATGAAATGCCGGTTTTGCCACTGCAATTCTTTGCTATATATTGTTTGGATACCAGGTCATACAGGTCAACAGTCCTTCCTACGGCTATATCGAGGATGACCTCGCGAGTCTCGTAATAAGGATTATACAACAGATAGGTGGGATATTTTCTTGCCGAAAAGAAATCGGTGGCATTGCAATCGAGTTGAAGGATTCTTTCCACATTCGTTGTATCTACTATAGCTGCCAACATACCGACCCAGGCCGAACCATATAAACAAATATCTGTAGCCGATGACATGGTTTTTACTTGGTCGCCAATAGCATAAGGCCCCTTGTCGGCAAGGACGCCCTGCATGGGTTCAAAGTAGTTTCCATTATAAAGATTTTTCCTTAATCCTTCGTATGAGATTACATGCTCCGGATCTCCCTGCCAAAGAGCGCTTGATTGGCGGTTACGCGGATGTTCATCTGCATAAAACAAACGTGCGGCATTGGCAAGGTTCAATATCCATTTACCGATAGAATGTGCATATACCGGATTATATTTTACAATCGGGACTAATGCCGCCGCCTGTGAATATGTATTCATCGCAAAGGCATATTGTTCCCACTTTTTTTGTCCTACCAGGCCATGTACATCGTATTCTTCCCAGCGTTCACACATCACACCCCAGCCATCGCGGTCGGAGTTGTTGCCGTCGAAACACCAGTTCAGCATCTTCCTTTCATCGTATTCAGTGCCTATTTCTGCATTCATCCTTACGGCGAGATAGGCCCCATAAGGCATCATTATTTCGTAATAAGTGCCGTGTTCCTTGGGGCGATGTTGGAGAAAATTCATGCAGTTTTTGGATGCTTCAAGGTATTTTTCATTTCCGTATTTATTCCAGGAAGCATATAGCAGCCAAGCCAGCCCTGCTGCTGCATCCGGTTCTTTCCAGCGGTTGTTATTATAACCTTTTCGTTTCCCAAAATCGAATGCCGTGTAATTAAAGTCCGGATAATCTCTTCCTTTCATTAAGTCCTTTATGGCATCGTACCAATTCTCAACGGTTGTTATCATAGATTCCTGCAATTCGATTTTTTGGGGATAAATATCTACCAGCATAGAATAAGCCATGGCAGGCCATATCTCATACCAGAAAGTTTCTCCAACTTTTCTGTTCAGTTCGTTTGATATTAAATTATTGCCATTCCTTGCATTGAAGAACTGACGGATCATAGACACAAAGTCGACACCGTTGTAATTGCTTTTATCAATTCCCAGCAGACTTGCACTGATAAGCGAACCCATTACCGGAAGTGATTCGTAGGAATTGCCTCCTATCCGATTCTTGTCTACATAACTGGGTAACCCAAATGCCCGGAAAGGAAAGTTCACTTGCGAATCATCCCACCAGATTAATGGTAAACATTGCCCCTGGGCATTGAAGTCATAGAAGAGTTTATCCTGCTTCAGGGTGATGTCCTTCCAATTTTTCATCTTATAGGGATAGGGCATATTCGGCATATATCGAACCAAATGTATCGGTACTTGTTCGATGGGCTTCTGAGCGTGGAAAGGTATCGCCACACTCAGGAATAAAGTAAACAAACGAATTATCTTTTTCATTGCTTCAATCGTATTTGAAAGATTAATATCCGGGATTCTGACTTAATACATCATTGGATTTATCCCTTTCGGACTGAGGTATCGGAAGCAGATAATCCCTCGAATCATCGAAATTTGCACCTTTGGTTGTATTGTATTTTTGCGCATAGGCTCTCATCACTTCCCCAAAACGTTTCTGGCGCATCAGATCGTCTCGCCTCCATCCCTCCATGGCTAATTCACATCTGCGTTCACGCCAGATAGCCTGACGAAGTTCATGGGAATCTGTTGTGGTGACAGGCGGGAGGGTTTGTTCTGTTGTGTGAGGGATATAGGTTTGTTTCGATCTCCTCGGATCTACAGGATGGGTGTTTCTGGCTCGTTCCCTTACGATATTGAGATAGTTCAATGCTTCGTTTGCTTTCCCGTTTTCGTTCAAGGCTTCCGCAAACAACAGCA
>JAITKB010000063.1 GCA_031278605.1 Tannerellaceae bacterium | reverse complement strand
CGTTATCGGAATCATCGTTCTGCTCGCACTGATCGCAGGCTCGATGTACAACTCCTTAGTCAGGTTGAGAAATAACCGCGAAAATGCTTTTGCCGATATAGATGTGCAACTAAAGCAACGTCACGACCTCATTCCTCAGTTGGTGGAAACCGTAAAGGGATATGCCGCCCACGAAAAAGAAACCCTGGACAGGGTAATCAGCGCCCGCAACGGGGCCGTAAAAGCGCAAACCATAAACGATAAAATCGTGGCCGAAAATAAACTGAGCTCTGCACTCGCCGGCATGAGAGTTACCCTTGAGGCTTACCCCGAGCTGAAGGCCAACCAAAACTTTATGCATCTTCAGGAGGAAATCTCCGACCTGGAAAACAAACTCTCGGCCGTAAGGCGTTACTTCAACTCCGCAACCAAAGAACTGAATAACGCCGTTCAAACCTTCCCCTCCAATATCATTGCCGGAATGTTCGGCTTCCATAAAGAAATGATGTTCGACCTGGGCGAACAACGCAGCGCCTACGAACAAGCCCCCCAAATACAATTCTAAGCAAGAATGAAATACGTCGGGATACAAACCCAGAAACGCAGGAATAATTTCCGATCCCTGCTCCTGCTGTTATTGTTTCCCTGCCTGGTCATAGGGCTTACGTACCTGTTTTGTCTGTCAGGTACGTATCTTATTCTCCAGCAGGATTCGCTCTACGAAGACAGCAGCATAGGGATGCACTCAAACGAGATGTTCCTGCGCATCCTCCCCTACGTAGCCGGAGGAATAGGGCTGTGGTTCCTGTTCGCCTATCTGAACAATACCCGGATTATACGCCGTGCCACCGCCTCCCGTCCTTTGGAACGGAAAGAGAATAAACGGGTGTACAACCTGGTGGAGAACCTGTGCATGAGTCAGGGAATGAAAATGCCCCAAATAAACGTCATCAACGACGATTCCCTGAATGCCTTTGCCAGCGGCATCAACAACAGCACCTATAGCGTGACCCTATCGAAAGGGATCATACGCAAACTGAATGACGAAGAGTTGGAAGGCGTCATTGCGCACGAACTCTCCCATATCCGCAACCGGGACGTCAGGTTGCTGATTGTCTCCATCGTTTTTGTAGGGATCTTTGCCATGCTTGCGCAGATCTGCCTGCGCATGATTTTCCATGTCCCGCGAAGCCGGAACAACAAAAACAACGGAGGATCGGTCCTTCTCCTTATTTTGCTGGCTGTGGTAATCGCATCCATCGGATACCTCTTCTCCCTGCTGATGCGTTTTGCCATATCAAGAAAACGCGAATACCTGGCAGATGCCGGAGCGGTGGAAATGACAAAAAAACCCTATGCCCTGGCAAGCGCACTGCGCAAAATAGCAGCCGATCCGAACATCGAAGCCGTTACAAGGGAAGACGTCGCGCAATTGTTCATCGAACATCCCGGCCAACAGGCGAAAAGCATGTTGAGCGGATTAAGCGGACTTTTTGCAACTCATCCCCCCATACGGAAACGGATCGAAGTGTTGGAACAGTTTTGACCCTCCCCATACCGCCTTACTGTGAATTAATTAAGATCCCACCTACGTGATGAAAGTATGCATTGCCGAAAAACCAAGCGTCGCACGCGAAATAGCCCTGGCGCTTGGGGCTACAAAGAAAATGAACGGATACATCGAAGGGAACGGTTATCAGGTGACCTGGACCTTCGGCCATTTATGTACACTCAAAGAGCCTCACGAATATACGAATAGCTGGAAACGGTGGAGTCTGCACTCCCTCCCCATGATTCCCTCGCGCTTCGGAATCAAACTCATTGACAATCCTGCCTACGAACAGCAGTTCCGGATTATTGAAAACCTGTTGCAAAATGCCCGCATGGTCATCAACTGCGGGGACGCCGGGCAGGAAGGCGAACTCATCCAACGCTGGGTTTTGCAAAAGGCCGGATGCAAATGCCCGGTGTATCGCCTGTGGATTTCTTCCCTTACCGAAGAGGCTATACGCGAAGGCTTCCGCCAACTGAAAGAGGAAAACGAGTTTACCAAACTCTACGAGGCAGGCCTCGCACGCGCCATTGGCGACTGGCTGCTGGGCATGAACGCCACCCGGCTTTACACCCTGCGGTACGGGCAAAACAAACAGGTTCTCTCCATCGGAAGGGTTCAAACCCCTACCCTGGCGTTAATCGTGAACCGTCAGGCCGAGATTGACGAGTTCAAGCCCGAACCTTACTGGGAGCTGAAAACGCTTTATCGCCGCACAACCTTCTCGCTGGTCAAAGGTAAGTTCACGCAAAAGGAAGAAGGCGAACGCTTTCTTGAAACCGTACGGCACGAAGCGTTCACCGTAACGAACGTATCTGAAAAGAAAGGAAAGGAATACGCTCCCCGTTTGTTCGACCTCACCTCCCTGCAAGTGGAATGTAATAAGAAGTTTGCCTTCAGCGCCGATGACACCCTGAAGCTTATCCAGTCTTTGTACGAGAAAAAGGCAACCACCTATCCCCGTGTGGATACAACCTATCTAACCGAAGACCTGTATCCCGGAATCCCCAACATCCTGAAGGGATTGACCACTTATTCCCACCTGACGGCGCCCGTGTTGGCGCACCCCATTCCGAAAAGCAAGAAGGTATTCGACAACACGAAGATAACCGACCACCATGCCATCATACCCACGGGGGCGTTTACGGGTCTTTTGCCTGAGAACGAACAAAGGGTTTACGATTGTGTGGTCAAACGTTTCATCGCCGCTTTTTATCCGGATTGCGAGGTGTCTACCACAACGGTTTTGGGTTCTGCCGGCGGGGTGGATTTCAAGGTTACCGGCAAGCAAATCCTGAAGCCGAGTTGGCGTCTTGTTTTCGGGGCCGATGTCCGGGAGACCGACGGCGAACCAACGGAAGAAAACAGCGTACTGCCTGCTTTCATAAAAGGCGAGAGCGGCCCCCACCAGCCCATCCTGAAGGAAACCTGGACGCAGCCACCCAAGCCGTACACCGAAGCCACCTTGCTGCGTGCCATGGAAACCGCCGGAAAATTAGTGGATAACGACGAGCTGCGCGAGGCGTTGAAGGAAAACGGCATCGGACGCCCGTCCACCCGCGCCGCCATTATCGAAACCCTTTTCAAGCGCAACTATATCCGCAAGGAGAAGAAGAACCTCTATCCCACCTCAACAGGCAAAGAACTCATAGGGGCCATCCACGAAGAACTGCTCAAAAGCGCCGAACTCACCGGGTTATGGGAGAAGAAACTCCGCCGGATAGAGCAGGGGACCTACCCGGCGCGTACCTTTTTGGAGGAACTCAAGCAAATGGTTGCCCGGATTGTCTCCCATGTTTTATCCGAGGCGCACCGTCCCCGGGGTTAGGGGAGTGCGTGGCGGAGGAAGCCGAGCAGGTTACCGTGGGCGATGGCTTGGGTATCTGCGTCGTTGTAGCCTCTGTTTTTCAGTATACCGAACACTTTTTGCAGGTCGGCAATGGTCGTCAGGTCGTAGGGGCATTGCTCGCGACCGAAGGCGCCGTCCAAGTCGCTGCCGATGGCTGCGTGACGGGTGTTGCCGGCCAGTTGACAGATATGGTCGATGTTATCGGCCATGATCTCCAGGCTGCAATGCATCCCCTGGGGTGTGGAGACGCCCTTAATCCACCCCGGCACCATCATCCAGGCATCCAGGGCCAGGCCGATTACGGCGTTTCGTTCGATCAACTGCCGTATCATTTCGTCGGAGAACTGACGGTTGTGGTTGACAAAAACGCGGCAGTTGTTGTGACTTGCCCATACGGGGCCCCGGTACAATTCCAGGGCGTGGTAGAAGGCTTCGTCGTTCAGATGCGTCACATCGAGGATCATGCCCAGCCGATCCATTTCCTTCAGCAGGGCTTGTCCTCTGGGGTTGAGGCGTCCCGAAGCATCGGTGCCGTTGGCATAGCGTCCCGGGCCGTAATGCGCCGGGCCGACGGCCCTTAAGCCGTAGCGCCAGGCCTGTTCCAGGTGGTGGAGGGTGATCAGGGAATCGGCTCCTTCGATGCTCAATACGTATCCGATGGGTTTCTTTTCGCTGTCTTCGCCCTTCGTCCACAGGCGCAGATGGGCTTCCAGGGCTTCCCGGTCTTTGATCATCACCATTTCTCCTTCGTCTTCCATGGCTTTGTACCAGGCGAGTTGCCCTTGTGTTTGCGCCCAGGCTTGTTGGGGCGAATGCCATCCGGGCAGGGGGTTTTGGGGCGATACGTAGCGGGCTATCTGTGTGGCCACCACCAGGCCGATGCGTCCTTTGCGCAATTCGCCGAAGGAGACGGTGGCTTGTCCCCGGTCGGGTTTGTCGGTCATAGCGGCTTCCCGGCGGTTGATTTCTTCAAGGGGTTCGCGCAAATCGCGGTTCCATTCCAAGGCATTCATGCTCAGGTCGAGGTGTGCGTCTACAATAAATAAGTCTG
>JAITKB010000059.1 GCA_031278605.1 Tannerellaceae bacterium | reverse complement strand
ACGTTGGCGACAACAAACATCCGCCTCGTTGCCGGCTTCTCTATCGGTGGAGTAAGAAAGGATTTCGAAATCCCCCAAAGATCGCTTGAAACGGCAACTTGGCAGGCAGGAGAACAAGCACAATACAACTTACGGTTTGACGTCGGCAAGTATCCGTATAACGAAACAGGCACTACGAAGGTGGAGTTTTCCTACCCCGGCGATTCGGTGCGAACATTTTCGGCGCCACAGGATGGTTATTATCGCCTCGAAGCCTGGGGGGCAAGGGGAGGTATATACTCCTCTAAAACATGCACCAACCACGGAGGATATTGCGCGGGAACCATCTACCTGAAAACAGGGCAGGAAATCCATGTCTATGTAGGGCAACGCGGATATGACGCAAACGAGTTAGCACTTAAAAACCCCAGGGCAATCGGACCTGCCGCCTTCAACGGCGGGGGCGCAGGCGGGCTGGCGCCGGCGGATATGAATGGAGGAAGAGGCACTTCCGGCGGTGGGGCTACCGATTTCAGACTGAAGAAGGGAGCGACATGGGACGAGGCGGAAGCCCTCAACAGCCGGATCTTAGTGGCTGCCGGCGGTGGCGGAGTGACAACTTGGAGCAACCCCATCGCGACCAGCTTAACCGGAAGTTATGGTGGCGGTTTAATCGGAGGTCAAGGCCGGAATTATACCAAGGCTGTCTGGACATTTCCGGGAGACCAAACAGGTTCCCTTAATAATACAACGGAGGGGAACGGTGGCCGGTTTGGTGCAGGAGGTACTGCCCAACACGCAGAGGACCATAAAGACGGCAGCGGCAGTGGCGGCGGTGGTGGCGGATGGTATGGCGGCGATGGCAATAAAACACGGTATGGCGATGTGGGCACCGGCTCCGGCGGCTCGTCCTTCATCTCCGGCATGACGGGTTGCGTGGCCATTGACCCCACCAATACGGAAAATCCTCGCCGCGCGCAGGACCCCTCCCTCAGAACCGAACCTAAAACCATGCTCAATTACAGCGACGCCCAATTCGGCCTAAGCCCCACCTGGGCCGACAACGATGAAATCATCTTCACCAACCCCTCCATGGTCGACGGCGCGGGTTACGAGTGGAACACCGGCACGCGAGGCAGCCAAACCAATATGCCCAACCCCGCCGGCGGAGCCAACATAACCGGCAATACTGGCAACGGTTACGCCCGCATCACACGGCTTAATTAACGGTGATTAACGGTTCAATTCACCCTGCCCAAAAGGGCCTGAATTTTCTGTGCACAGCAGCAAAATTTCCTGTGCACTCCGGCAAAATTTTCTGTGCACTCGAGCAAAATTTTCTGTGCACTCCGGCAAAATTTTCTGTGCACAGCAGCTTCAGCCGGAGTGCACAGAAAATTCGAGCCCTGTTTTTGGGGCCTCATAACCGGCAATATCGGCAACTCCCGGTGGGCGGGGATTGGCAGAGGTACAAACTATTGTGTACCTTTGTGGAAGTTTCAATCCCCCCTAAAAACAATAGAAAAATCATGTCTTTAAAACGTTTTGGAGTATCGCTGGAAGGTCGTTTGCTGGAAGTTTTGGACGATTACGTGAGCAAAAACGGATATGCGAACCGTTCGCAGGCCATTCGTTTCCTGATTGAAAAAAATGTGGCCGAACAAAAATGGTTGTGCAACCATGTCGTCGCCGGAAGCGTTATCGTGATGTACGATCAGGGGAAAAAAGACGTCGCCTCCCAAATAACCGCTATCCAACAAAGCTATGTCGATGTGATCCTCGCATCCTCCCAATACTACCTCGGAACCCATTCCTGTATGCACGTGGCCACGGTGAAAGGTAGCGCTTTCCGTCTGACCGAATTCGCCGATCGCCTGACCGCCATTAAGGGAATTAAACATGGGAAACTGGTGATGAGCCGCGCCGATTGATCCCGGCTTCGCCCCCAAATAGGGGCTTTTCGGCTTCGCCCCCAGATAGGGGCTTTTCGGCTCAATGGATAACACCTTACGAGGAAATCGTGTTACTTTTGTGGCGCAAGAAACCCATTTAAATGTAGAAAGTTATGAGAAAGAATTTGTTTTTAATCGCAGGCTTACTCCTGGTAAGCGCTTTGGCCAATGCATCCGACCCGGAAGAGGCGGATAGTTTGATTCAACTCAAAGGCGTAGTGATATCCGCCAATAAAGTACAGGTTAACCGCAACAGCGTACCCCTTTCCATCTCCGTTATTGAACGCAGTGAAATAGACGCAAGCAGCGAATCGGCCCTCCTGCCGGTGCTCTCGCAACGTGTGCCGGGGTTGTTTGTCACACGAAAAGGTATTACCGGATTCGGCGTCAATACCAATTCGGCAGGTAGCGTCAATATCCGCGGGATAGGCCAGGGGAACAAGGTCCTGATGCTCTTCGACGGTCAACCCCAATGGGCCGGAGTCTTTGGTCATTCCCTGCCCGATACGTATGTGGCCTCGGATGTGGAACGGGTGGAAATCATTCGCGGACCAGGGTCGTTATTGTATGGTTCCAATGCCATGGGAGGAGTCGTGAACATCATCACCCGCCGGCACAGGCAGCAAGGACGACGCACCGAGGCGCGTATCATGTACGGCTCCTACAATACCCAGAAATATATGGTGAACAACGGGTATAATACAGGCAATTTCAGCAGCTTCGCCTCCCTGAATTTCGACCGGACCGACGGACAGCGGGAGAACTCGGATTTCCGTATCGTCAATGGCTTTGCCAAGCTCGGCTATCAGGCCGGTGCGCATTTCCGGCTGCAAGGAGACGTCAGTCTGGCCTACTACGAAAACCAAAACCCCGGACCGGTAGACAATCCCATGTTCGATAACACCATGGACGTTTTGAGGGGAACCTCCTCCGTGAGCCTCGTCAATACCTACGAAAAAAGCAGCGGGGCAATCCAGGTTTTCTACAACTGGGGACGGCACGAAATCAACGACGGATACCGCACCGGAGGTACCCCGCGCAGTTTTCGCTTCAATTCGGAAGACCATAACATGGGGATCCTGCTTTACCAGACTTTCCGCCTGGCCGAAGGGAACAGCTTCACGGCCGGCGCCGATTATAAAAACTGGGGTGGACATGCCTGGAACGATACCATCAACGGCCCCATAGGCGAAATCGTCAACCGCTCGGTGAATGAACTGGCCGGGTATGTCATCGCCCGGCAAGACCTGTTCGGCGTGCTGAGCCTGAACGCCGGCCTGCGTTTTGAACACAGCGAAGCCTACGGCAACCAATGGATTCCACAGGCGGGTCTCACCCTGCGCCTTTGGGAGGGCAACACCATCCGGGCCTTGTACTCCAAAGGCTACCGAAGCCCCAACGTCCGCGAACTCTATATCTCCTATCCTCCCTATTCCATAGCCAATCCCCATCTGAAGCCGGAAAGTATGCAGAGCTACGAACTCTCCCTCGGCCAACGCATCGGAGATACCTTTCAGGCGGAGATCACCGGCTTTTACCTGGATGCCGAAAACCTGATTGCCGGCGTGCAGGGGACGTTGACGAATATCAACGCGCTTCACAACAAAGGCATTGAAATTGAAGCTTCGTATTACCCCGCAAGCAACCTGCAGTTGACGGCCAATTACAGCTACCTGCACTCCGATACCCCAACGGAAGCCGCCCCGACAAACAAGTTCTTTATCGAAGGCTCTTACCGATTCTCCCGCTTGACACTGACCGCCAACCTGGAATCCGTATCCGGACTGATAACCGTAGGAGGATCGGAACAGGACAAGGAAAGCTATACGCTGCTCAATGCCAAAGCCTCCTACCTCGTCGGAAACAAAGACAAAGACTTTAACTTCTTTGTCAAGGGAGAAAACCTCACAGCCACCAACTACGAAATCCTCAAAGGATTCCCCATGCCCAAGGCAACGCTGATGGGAGGATTCCAGGTCGCATTTTAGATCGTGATGATTATAGGTAGGAGCGGGTCGACAACAGGGTTGCCTCCCCGCTCCTTTGCTTAGGAGGGTGAATCAATATTTATCCTATATTTACGCCTGTTAATGTTAATCGAATCATTCCTTCACCTTGTAAATTACACACTATGCAAAAATCGGTTCCTACCCTGCCGGACGTGAGAAAACCTTTGGTCCCCAAAGCATACCTCCTGCCTTTTATCCTGCTTGCCTCCCTGTTCTTCTTCTGGGGATTGGCCAATAATATGACGGACACGCTGCTGGCCGCCTTCAAGAAAATAAAAAGTATCTCCGACTTTCAAACCTCGTGGATACAAATGGCTTTCTACGGAGCCTATTTCTGCCTGGCACTGCCGGCCGCCATCCTGATTAAAAAAACAACCTACAAAACCGGCGTTATCCTGGGCTTGGGGATGTTTATCACCGGCGCCTTGCTGTTTTATCCCTGTAGCCAAACCATGCAATACGGACATTTCCTGATAGCCCTGTACATCCTGGCCGGCGGACTGTCGGTGTTGGAAACCACCTGCAATCCCTATATCCTGTTGATGGGACCGGAAGAAACCGCTACCCGGAGGCTAAACTTCGCACAATCGTTCAATCCGATAGGCTCCGTCTCCGGCGTTGTGCTGAGTAAGTTTTTCATCCTCTCCGGCCTGGCTTCCTATTCCGCCTCGGAACGCGCACGGATGAGCGCCGCGGAACTCGGCCGTGTACAGTCGGCAGAACTCAATGCCGTGATGGGACCCTACGTGGGGGTCGCCCTGATCCTGCTCGCCATCCTGGGAATGATCCTCCTGGTTCGGATGCCCAAAGCCTCCGACCAAGGCCCCAAACTGAACCTGGGAGCTACGCTTCGACGCCTGTACGCCAATAAAAAATACTTCCGGGGCGTGCTTACACAGTTCTTTTACGTAGGAGCGCAGATCAGCATCTGGTCGTTTACCATCCGTTACGCCATGAAGGAGTTGGAGGTAAACGAAGAAACGGCATCGAACTTTTATATCCTTTCCCTGGTCCTGTTCATCGGCGCCCGCTTCCTGTTTACGGCCTTGATGAAATACTTCCGCCCCGTACGGCTGCTTTTGTTTGCCGCTGTCATGGCGGCTTTGTGTTGCCTCCTCACGGTTGTCGCCCACGGATATACCGGCGTCATAAGCCTGGCGATGGTTTCCTTCTTTATGTCGCTGATGTTCCCCACACTCTACGGGCTAACCGTTACGGGTTTGGGTGACGACACGAAGATCGGCGGCGCGGGACATATCATGGCCATCCTGGGAGGAGCCGTCATTGCAGCCCTGCAAGGAATGGTTTCCGATCGTACGGGAAGTATCAACTACTCCTACGCCGTACCGCTTGCCTGCTTCCTGGTGGTGGTCATGTACAGCCTGTATGTGGAACGAATCACAAACAACAAAACGCTATGAACACCCGCGCGATGAACACCCAAAAGAAAGGAACATTCTACCTCTACCGCCCAGGGAATGAGGGGACGGAGTGTGGGAAGCTTTCTCACTGTGTGATCTGCCTTGAAAAAAAAGTTTTGGAGCTTTCTCACTGTGTGAGCTGCCTTGAAAAAAAAGTTTTGGAGCTTGCTCACCCTGTGATCTGCCTTGAAAAAAAAGTTTTGGAGCTTTCTCACTGTGTGATCTGCCTTGGAAAAAAAGTTTTGGGGCT
>JAITKB010000101.1 GCA_031278605.1 Tannerellaceae bacterium | reverse complement strand
CGGGAATTTTATCCTCAAAATAAAACTCACAGGCGATATTCTTGCACTGACCTCTGCTGTGATGTGGGGATTATATACGATTATCTTCAAGCGATTAGATAGCCGTTATCCGGTATTGTTTATCACGCGGAAAGTTTTCTTCTATGGTCTTATTACCTTATTGCCCGTATTCTGTTTCACTCCTCTCACGACCGATACAGCCATCTTCTGCCATCCTGCCGTTTGGGGAAATCTGCTGTTTCTGGGACTGGTTGCCTCTATGCTCTGCTATCTGTCCTGGAGCATGGCCGTTAAACATCTGGGAGCTATCCGTACGACAAACTACATCTATTTCATGCCCATAGTGACTCTCATTACATCCGCCCTCATCCTGCATGAACCCATCACCCTGATTGCCCTGTCCGGTGCGGCATTGATACTCGGCGGTGTTTTCCTGGCAGAAAAAAGAGGCCTTTAAGAACTTCGGACAAGGAGAGCATCGCCCAAGCCCGTTGCCAAAAAATTAGTGAAAAATGTACAAAAGTGAAATCAAAAAAATAAACACATTCATTGTCTTGTTTACCTGTGACATACACAATTCCAAGAGCATCGCAAGCAGGCGACGCATTTAAATTAAATTATAAATCATAAAAAAATTGGTTAACAGGAACATTTATATTGGATCATATTATTACATTTGTGAACATTAAAAGAGTCTCAATCAATTTAAATAAAAACAATCATGGCCGCCGATAAAAAAGCAATTGATTTTGGTAAGATAAAACGATACATAAAAAACAGAACTGCAGAGTTTTATATAGAAACATTGCAGGGCTCGGACAAAGATGAATTTAAATCTATAATTAAATACATAAACAACGTAAGAAGAACGAGGGATTTGTCTGCCGAATACGGAGTTGAAGAGATTGAAAAAATTAAAAATAAATTAACCGATTTTTCCCCAACCCGTGAACAACAGGAGATTATAGATTCTATCAACAAGCAGAAGAGGGAAGATAATATAAAGGTGAAAAAGTCGCGCACCAAGCGGAAAATAATCCTGCCAACCCCTCCTCCCGTTTCCGATGTACCTACTTACGAGAAGGTTTCAAATGCTTTCTGGAACTTGAAAACTCTACTGGAAGAAGAAGGCAAATTATTAACATCAAGAGAGATCGAAGTGGTGAAGAAAAATATGGTTCTTCTCACCAACTCCATTGATACAACCCTGCAGGAACGGTTCAAATTTGAAATACAACAAGCCCTCAAACAAGCGGAAGAAATAAAAATGAGAATCGAAAAGCTGAACAGCAAAATCAAAACCTGATAGTTTAAATGTGAAATATAATAGACGTGATTTTATTAAAACAACAAGCAAATGATCGGACAGCCGGTGTCGCATTTGCTATGAATCATTTCCGGATTACTGAAAGAGACCTGGAGAAAACGCTTGCAACAGCGCTGGAGAAAGGGGGCGATTATGCCGATTTGTTCTTTGAACATTCTTATCGGAACAGTGTAACCCTTCAGGATGGCGCCGTAAACCGTGCTTTGTCTTCCGTTGATTTCGGAATGGGGGTGCGTGTGTTGTCGGGCGACCGAACCGGTTATGCATACGTGGAAAATATAACGCAGGATGAGATGTTGAAAGCTGCACGCACCTCTGCACGTATTGCGAATACAAACTTTAGTAAATCTCCGGCTAATCTGACGGAAAAGAGGCCGACCCATAATTATTATGACCTTCAGATACCTTGGGATAGCGTGTCCATACAGAAAAAAACACCCAGCCTGCAAGCTATAAACGACCGGATATTTGAATTGGACCACCGGGTGGTGAAGGTTAACGCTTCATTGGGCGACACAACATCACACATCTTTTTTTGCAATTCGGAGGGAGTAACATACTACGACTACCGACCCATGGCAACCTTGATGGCTATTTGTATCATGCAGGAAAACGGGAAAATCGAAAATTCGCAAGCCT
This sequence comes from Tannerellaceae bacterium, assembly GCA_031278605.1. Lineage (GTDB taxonomy): Bacteria > Bacteroidota > Bacteroidia > Bacteroidales > Tannerellaceae > DFXE01. The sequence goes on along the minus strand of JAITKB010000101.1, from coordinate 912 downwards.
CACGCGCATACCGGATGGGAGCCGAATTTCTGAACGACGAGATGATTGAAACGATTGCTAAGGAAGCAGTGGAGAAAACGGCCATCCTCTTTCGGGCCATAAAGCCAAAAGGGGGCGAAATGCCGGTGGTGATGGGCGCCGGTGGTTCGGGAATTTTGCTGCATGAAGCCATCGGGCACGCTTTTGAGGCGGATTTCAACCGGAAAAATGTCTCGATATTCTCCGATTTATTGAACAAAAAGGTCTGCAACGAGCATATTCATGTTGTCGACGATGGCACGATACCTTTCAACCGTGGCTCGGTAAACATAGACGACGATGGTGTGGAGGGACAAAAGACGTATATAATAAGAAACGGTATACTGACCAGCTACCTGCACGACCGCATCAGTGCGGAACACTACGGCATTGCTTCTACCGGAAACGGCCGGCGCGAATCCTTCCGGATGATGCCCATTCCACGTATGCGCGCCACCTATATGGAAGCGGGAAATGTAACGGAGGAAGAGATCATTTCACACGTTAAAAACGGCATTTATGCCGCTAACTTCACCAACGGACAGGTGCAAATAGGCGCAGGTGACTTTACCTTCTTTGTGAAAAACGGATTCCTGATTGAAAACGGAAAGCTGACACAGCCGATAAAAGATATTAACATCATCGGCAACGGACCGAAAGCGCTCGCAGATATTACCATGGTAGGCAACAATTATAAAATGGATAACGGAACATGGACTTGCGGTAAAGATGGACAATCTTGCCCCGTAACTTGCGGTATGCCCTCGGCCTTAGTCCGTAAACTTACAGTAGGAGGGGAAAGTTGATGATGATCACAAACGAACGAAAAAAATTGGCTCAATGGGCAATGGATTTTGCCTTGAAAAACGGTTGCCGGGCTGCACGTATTCATAT
>JAITKB010000100.1 GCA_031278605.1 Tannerellaceae bacterium | reverse complement strand
CATGCATTTTCTTTTGTCCACTTTGCCTGAGAACATACGGTTGAATTATCTGCAGAAACTCTCTACGAGTGTGAATTTCTGGCGCGAAAGGGGCGGCTGTTTGTCGGAAAGAACCATAGAGAAATTAAAGCAGTGCGGCATTGAGATAGAGGTAATGGAGCATACGAACTACAAAACCCTCAAACGTCCGGTCCGGATGGAATATCAGGATACCATTGACGCCCCTGAATTTAAGAATCTTCCTACGTTCAAACGAATGTGTATCTGTATCCTGCGCAACGACCATTTGTGTAAGTTTATGGGATTTGCCATGACCAAGAAAGAGATTGAGAACCGCAAATTGATTATGGATTTTTATCAAAATATAATACATGAATAACTTCCCGGAGTATATAAGTCCTGTTTACAAGATTGAGGCCGTTCCGATAGATAAAATACGAGCCAATGCATACAATCCCAACGTGGTGGCCCCGCCGGAAATGGAGCTTCTCGAATTGTCGATATGGGAGGATGGATACACCATGCCTTGCGTATGTTATTATATCCCGCAAGAGGATGCCTACGAATTGGTGGACGGATTCCACAGGTATTTGGTGATGAAGGCATCCGGGCGCATTTACGAACGGGAAAAGGGCCTGCTTCCCGTAAGCGTGATCAACAAGGATTTGTCCAACCGCATGGCTTCTACGATCCGGCACAACCGTGCCCGCGGCACACACAACATTGAATTGATGACCCACATTGTAGCGGAACTCAAAAAGGCGGGTATGAGCGATGCCTGGGTCATGAAAAACATCGGGATGGACAAGGACGAATTGCTCCGGTTTAAACAGATTTCAGGTTTAGCCGCCTTATTTGCCGATAAGGATTTCTCAACACCCCAACGGGAACCCCAGACGCCCCATAAAGGCATAGATTTAGCCCCATTTCGGGCCAATCCGTAACATCCTGACGGGAAGACCTCTGTGATTTTTGGTTTCAGGGGCTGAAGCCTATTTTGCCGGACCGCCTTGAATTAAAATATCTTTTTTATCTTTGGTGGCTCATTCAAACAATTACTTATCATGTATAAAACATTACGATTCCTTTTTGCATGGATCATTTCCGGCTTCTCTCTGACCCTTCATGCCCGGGAAACAGCATTTACCGAACCGGCAAACCCGGAAAGTTGCACCAGTATTATGGTAGGGAAAAAAGCTTCGACCGACGGCTCCGTCATTACAAGTCATACCTGCGACGGTAATTACCGCACGTGGATGAACCTGGTGGCGGGGCAAACCTACGAACGGGATACGACAACGGGGATATACCACGGCCTCCTGCATACCGAGTTTGTGAAAGACGAAACAAGGGTGAAGCTCAAAGGCTCCATCCCGCAGACACACACGACCTACCGCTACCTGAATACCGCTTATCCCTGCCTGAATGAAAAACAATTGGGCATCGGCGAAACAACCATCTCCGGACGCCGGGAACTTGTGAACCCGGAAGGAATGTTTATGATAGAAGAATTGGAAAAGATCGTGCTTCAGCGTTGCAGCACGGCGCGACAGGCTATCCGCCTGATGGATGAACTTATCCGCAGGTACGGATACGCCGACTGGGGAGAATGTCTTACCATTGCCGATCCCGGGGAAGTATGGCATTTTGAAGTCTTCGGCGAAGGCCCCGACCGCATAGGCGGCGTATGGGCGGCCGTGCGCATACCCGACGAACAGGTAGGCGTATCGGCCAATATCCCCCGCATTGCTGCGCTGAACCCGAAAGATACCGCTCACTGCATGGCCTCGGCCAATGTGTTTGATGTAGCCCGGAAGTTGGGATACTGGGACGGGAAAGAACCTTTTTGTTTCTGGAAAGCCTACGGCGGCGGGAAGAAAGCGTTCGGTATCCGCGAATATTTTGTTCTGACCCGCCTGGCGCCCTCGCTCAACCTTTCTTTCGAGGCGGAAGAGCTTCCGCTCACTGTCCGTCCGGAAAAACCGGTGGACGTCACGGACGTCATGGCCCTGTTGCGTCAGACTTACCAAGGCACTCCCTGGGATATGACGCAAAACCTGGAGGGTCCCTCCGCCAACCCCTGGATGACAACCGACATGGTAAATATGCTGAACGCAATACGGGAGAACACGGTAGAGCGCTATCGCCTGATAGCCGTACCCCAGTGCTCCTATTCGCATGTGATACAGCTTCGGGACTGGCTGCCCGACGAGGTAGGCGGTATTGCCTGGATGTCGTTCGACAACCCCGGACAAAGCCCCCGTTTCCCCATCTTCTGCGGAAACACCCGGTTGCCCGCCTGTTTTGAGGTATGCGGACAACACCGCTACCGGGAAGATGCCGCGATATGGACCTATCGGCGTACCAATAAATTGGCGACCGTTCGCTGGGGACAAACCAAAGACGCTATTGCCGGGGCCGTTGCCCACTTTGAAACCAAAGGACAAACCGAACTCCCCTTCGTAGAAAGCCGCTACCGGAAATTGTACCGGGAAGAGGGAGCGGAAAAAGCCGGCGAGTATCTGACAAACTATACGTCCGACTTTGCCGGCGCTACCCTGCTGCGCTGGAAGGAAATGGGAGATAGCTTCTGGTCCCTGTTTGCACGCGGATTTTAATCACCTCAAATCATAGATAAAATGAGAACAACTATCCTCATTCTTTGTATCGTTGCCCTGTGCGCAACGGGGCTTTCCGCCCAAGGCTATCAGTTTACGGAAATAAAGCGAACGGAGGCTACGTCCGTCAAAAACCAGGCCTCTACCGGCACCTGCTGGAGTTTTGCTACCGCTTCTTTCCTGGAGTCGGAATTATTGCGCCGGGGGAAAGGCGTATACGACCTTTCGGAGATGTTCATCGTCCGGCAGAAATACCTCAACCAGTTGCAGGACTATTATGTCCGCCAGGGGAAAGGGAGCGTGGGGCAGGGGAGTCTTGCCCATACCTTCAAGCGTATTTTCAAGGAACAGGGCATTACGCCCGAAGAAGTGTACCACGGAATCAATTACAACTCCGACCGCCACAACCACAGCGAAATGCAGCGTTACATACAAGCCATTGCCGATGTGGCCATAAAGGCCAAGCACCGCAGCCCGGAATACCATAAACTGATAAACGGTCTGCTGGATATTTACCTCGGAGAGTTGCCCGAAACGTTCGCCTACAAGGGAAAGACCTACACGCCAAAGTCTTTCGCCGCCTCCCTGGAGCTGAATATGGATGATTACATCGAGTTAACCAGCTTCACGCATCATCCTTATTACGGTAAGTTTGAGCTGGAAGTGCCCGACAACTGGGAGCACCAACTCATGTACAACCTCCCGCTGGATGAACTGATTGAAACCCTGAACTACGCGCTGAACAACGGCCATACGGTATGCTGGGACGGCGACGTGAGCGAAAAGGGATTCTCCTTCCGGAACGGCGTGGCCATCCTGCCGGAAGTGAATAAAATAGCCGACTATGCCTCAAGTGACGACCGGGCGCGTTTCGAGAAATTAGACGAAGCGGGCCGCCTGGAAGAAGTCTATAAGTTTGAACGTCCTTATCCCGAGATAAACGTCACGCCGGAGGTGCGCCAGGAGGGTTTTGAGACGTTTGTCACTACCGACGACCACCTGATGCACATCACGGGCCTTGCCAAAGACCAAAAGGGAACCATGTACTACATCACCAAAAACTCCTGGGGAACCGAACGCAATACCTCAGGCGGCTACCTGAATATGTCGGAGAGCTTTGTCCGCTCGAAAACCATCTACATCCTGCTGCACAAGGAGGCTATCCCGCCTGCGGTCAAGGCAAAGCTGGGTATCGGCGATGCATAGAATCCTCAGCAAGGAACGGTTTTCCTCCCGGGTGGTAAAGCTGGAGGTGGAGGCCCCGCTGATTGCCCGGGCACGAAAGGCCGGGCACTTCGTCATTGTTAAGACAGGAGAAAAGGGCGAACGCATCCCCCTCACCATTGCCGGGGCGGATACCCAACGGGGCAGCATTACCTTAGTGGTGCAGGCCGTAGGGACTTCGACCGAAAAGATCTGCGCCTTGAAGGAAGGCGACGAGATAACCGACCTGGCAGGACCGCTGGGACAAGCCACGCATATAGAAAAGGTCGGCACGGTGCTATGTGCCGGGGGAGGCGTAGGCGTAGCGCCGCTGATGCCCATTGTAGAAGCCATGCAGCAGGCCGGCAACCGGGTGATCGTGGTGCTGGCCGCGCGAACCAGGGAACTGATCCTCCTCGAGGAGCCGATGCGGGCCTTTTCCGACGAAGTGATTCTCATGACCGAGGATGGCTCCTATGGGGAGAAAGGCCTGGTGACGCAGGGCGTGGAAAACGTGATCCGGCGTGAGAAGGTAGACCTGTGCGTCACGATCGGCCCTGCCGTTATGATGAAGTTCGTAGCCGCCCTTACCAAACGCTACGAAATACCCACCATCGCCTCGCTGAACACCATCATGGTCGACGCCACCGGCATGTGCGGCGCCTGCCGCGTAACCGTGGGAGGGAAAACCCGGTTCGTTTGCGTGGACGGACCCGAATTTGACGCCCACCAGGTAGACTTCAATGAAATGCTCCTAAGACTGAAAGGATATGACAACGACCGATAAGAACGCCCTCTCGCGTCAGGCTCCCTGGCGGGTTGAGTTAAGAAAGGCCAAGAAGAACCGGGAGCGCGCCGAGATACCCCGCGTACGAATGAACGAACAGGACGCCGCCCGCCGCAGCCGGAATAAGGAAGAGGTGAACCTCGGACTAACCCCCGCACAGGCCATGCAGGAAGCCGTTCGCTGCCTGGACTGCCCCAACCCCTCGTGCATGGAGGGATGCCCCGTCGGGGTGCAAATCCCTACTTTCATCAAGTACATCGAGGCCGGCAGGTTCCCGGAAGCGGCCGGGACTTTAAAGGAGACCAACGCCCTGCCTGCCGTTTGCGGACGGGTTTGCCCGCAGGAGCGGCAATGCGAGGCCCGATGCATCCACCTGAAAATGAAAAAGGAGGCGGTCGCTATCGGATACCTCGAACGCTTTGCCGCCGACCACGAGCGTGAGAGCGGACAAATCTCCGTGCCGAAGACGGCGCCCTCGAACGGCATCCGGGTAGCCGTTGCGGGTTCCGGCCCGGCGGGTCTTTCCTTTGCCGGGGATATGGCCCGGATGGGATACGAGGTGACGGTTTTCGAGGCATTGCACCGCATAGGGGGCGTGCTTCGGTACGGCATCCCGGAATTCCGCCTCCCCAAACGCATTGTAGACATGGAGATCGACATCCTCCGGCAAATGGGCGTGCGCTTTATCCCCAACTGCATCGTGGGCAAAACTCTGAGCCGGGAAGACCTCCTTGCCGAGGGTTTCCGGGGGATCTTTGTGGCCGGCGGGGCCGGATTGCCCAACTTCATGGGCATCCCCGGGGAGAACCTCCTGGGGGTAATGTCCTCCAACGAATACCTCACGCGGGTCAACCTCATGGAAGCCGACGACCCCGAAAGCGATACCCCCGTGTGGAGGGGGAAAAACGTAGCCGTCATAGGCGGAGGGAATACCGCGATGGACTCGGTACGCACCGCCCGGCGCCTGGGGGCCGAACGCGCCGTTATTGTTTACCGCCGCAGCGAAGCGGAAATGCCGGCGCGCCTCGAGGAAGTGAAACACGCCAGGGAGGAGGGCATTGAGTTTCTCACCCTTCACAACCCCATCGAGTACCTGGGCGACGAAAAGGGACGCGTCCGGGGGATGCGTCTGCAGAAGATGTGCCTGGGCGAACCGGACGCCTCCGGACGGCGACGCCCGGAACCCATCGAAGGGGCCATTGAGACCCTGGATACGGACGAGGTGATTGTCAGCGTAGGCGTATCGCCCAATCCGCTTATCCCAACGGCCTTCAAGGGCTTGCAGCTAAGCGAGCGGGGATGCATCCTGGTGGAGGAATCCACCCTGCGATCCTCCCTGGGCGAGGTCTATGCCGGGGGCGACATCGTGCGTGGGGGAGCTACCGTGATTCTCGCCATGGGCGACGGACGCCGGGCGGCCCGGGCCATGAACGCCGCATGGAGGGCCGAGCCATGAAACCTTCGGTGATCCTCTGCTGCCTGTGGTGGGCGGGCTTGGCCGCGGGGGTGAAGGGCCAAACCTCCTATGCCGAGTTGATCGAACAGAGCTACGCCTGGGTCGAAGAAGACAAACTCCCGGCTGCCGAAGCCTGCCTTCGGGCCGCCCTGCACCTGGAGCCTGCCAATCCCAACAACTACGCCCTCCTCACCAACCTGGGCACCATCCAGCGGCGCCAGGGCAAGACGGCCGAGGCGCTGCTCTCCTATACCGCGGCTTTGAGTCGCCAACCCCAAAACGCCCTGATCCTGGAGAACCGGGCTTCCCTCTACCTGGAAACAGGCGAGACGGAAAAGGCCCTGGGGGATTACAACCTCCTGCTGCTTGGGCATCCCGCTCACCAAGAAGCGCTTTACGCCCGTGGGCTTATCTACCTTGGGCAAAAGCGCTACCTCTGGGCCGAGCAGGATTTCGATCGGATGCTGGAGGCCGACGGGGACTCCTTCTACGGCCGCCTGGGCCATGCCCTCATGGAAAAGGCCCGGGGCAACTACCCGGAGAGCGAGCGCATATACAACTACTTAATCGACCGCTACCCGCGCCACTGGCCCCTCTACAAGGGGCGTGCCGACCTCTACTTCCTCATGGGCAAAAACGCCCGCGCCCTGAACGACGTGGATAAGGTCTTTTTCGAATCCGGGGCGGAGGCCGACCTCTACGTTCTTCGGGGCAAAATCAAATTAGCCCTCTACGAACGCGCTCCCGCCGCGGCCGACTTCCGCAAAGCCCTCGCAATGGGTTACGACGCCGCGGTCGTCCGAGAACTCCTTGCCCTGACGGGTCACTGAATCCATGCCATGCGCCGAAGGAGGCGCTTTTTTTTTTGCTGCGAAATCGCAGCCGAGCGACTGCGAAAGTGCAGCCGAGCGACTGCGAAAGTGCAGCCGAGCGGCTGCGAATTCGCAGCAAAAAGACTTAGAAAGGAAGACCCAGGGTTAATTGCTTGGCCCATAGATGATTTGGATTCATCCGCAGGGCGAGCGCCAGGGATTCCCCGGCCTTGTCCCGATCCCCCTCGGCCAGGGCAAGCAAAGCGCTGAGGTAGGAGAGTTGAGCCAAAGACTCGGAGTGCGAACCCTCGGAGCCGAACTTGGCGTATTCGTCCACCAGGCTTGGGCTGCTTAATTGCCGGGCGATGCCGTCTTTCAAGCTCCCCAGGAGGGAGTCGGCGGCGGCCGCGCGGCCCAATTCGCAAAGCGACAAGGCGCGGAAACAGGCCTCCTCGGACACCGGGGCGCCGCGACCGCCGCCACGGAAGCCCGCCGCCCGGGAAGAGGTTTCAAAGCAGGCCTTTGCCTTCTCGCCCTGCCCCAGGCGCCGGTAGGTTCGTCCCAGGAAATAAAACCCCTTGGCGCTGTGTCCGCCTCCGAAAGGACGCCCCACTTCCAGGTTTTCGGGGTAAAGGTCGGCCCGGTCGAAGGAGCGGATTGCTGCGGCGTAATTCCCGGCCCGGGCAAGGCTCAAGCCCTTGAGCAGATGCGCATCCACGTAGAGGCTATGCACCTGTCCGCCCCCTTCCCATACGTGGAAATGGCGTCGGTCGAGGATCCGTATCCCCTTGTCGGGGGCCCCGGTGGCGTTGTAGAGGGCGAGAAGGCGCAAAACGGCGTCGTCGTGGGCAAGCGCCGTCGCCCGGTGTTTCTCCAGAAAGGCCAGACGCATACTAAGCGGCCGTGCGGCCTGCTCGTAAAGCCGGTCCAGCTCCCAAAGGACGCGCGGGGCGGTGGGGTCGACCTCCAGGGAGCGCTCCAGGGCGGCAATGGCCCGGGAGGTTTCGCCCCTCTGCCCGTATCCGAAGCCCAGGTTGCGGTGGGCGCGGGCCAGAAGCGGATCGGCCCTGGCGGCCCTTTCCCAGGAGCCAAGGGCCTCGTCCCTGTGGTCAAGGTAGTAGAGGAGATTCCCCAGGCAGTAATGCCCCACGGCGTCGGAGGGATGAAAGGCCAGGGCCGCGCCCAGGATCGCAAGCTCCTCCGTGCGGAAAGGAAAGCAAAGGTCCAAAGGGCAAAGGGCCGCCCGGCGGAAGACTTCCCCGGCCCGGGCCGTATCGCCCGTTTGGAGAAGGTAGAAGCCGTTGTAATAATGCACCAGGGGCGACCCGGCGTAAGGCTCGCCCAGGCCAACAGCCTCGCTAAGCAGATCCGAGGCTTCGCTCCAGGCGCCGATCTCCCCGTAGTCGGAGGCCACCTCAAGGAGTTCCTGCAAGCCGACCAGGCCCTCTCCCCGACGCTCAACGGCCCGGGCCAGGAATCCGGCCCCCCGACCCTCCAGGATGCTTTGCTCGGACAAAGACCAATAATCCAGCGGGTCCAGGGCCAACACCTCGTCGAGGACCCCGGCCGCTTCTTTCCCCTGTCCCGTCTTGCGCAGCAACCAGGCTTTGAGCGTGAGGGCCTTTGTGTTGCGTGCGCCGACGTACAGGGCCTCGGTAACAAGCTCCAGGGCGCGGGGGTAATCTCCCGTGAGGGCCGCTATCCGGGCCAGGGCGAAATAAGCCGGATGACGGAACGTCGGATACCAGGTGGCTTTCCAGTAGGCGTCGGTCGCCTCCCCCAGACGCCCCTGCATCCGGTAAACCAGCCCCAGGTAGTAATACGCTTCGGGGTCTTTCACGGTGGTATACCCCCTTGCGGGACGCTCCAGGGCAAGCCGCAAATGCTTCTCAGCCAAATCCCAGGCGCCCCGGCGAGCATGGCCGAGACCCACCACGGTATGAACCCGCGAATTGCCGGAATCGCGCCGCAGGGCTTCGTCGTAAAAACGCATCGGGTCCAGGCGGGCATTGTGGAACTGCTCCAGACGAAGTCCGGCCAGGTAAAGCTCCTCCACGCTCGAATAGTCCTCCGCTGCGAGCGTCGCCTCCACCGCCTGAGGCATGGGCTTCGGCCCAAGAAGCACCGGGCGATACGACACCAGCTCGTTCCCCTGGGCGTCCGTGAGCACGGCCAGCAAAGCGGTATCGGGCGTCTGCGGGGAGATGCCCAGCGTTCGGATAAAAGGCCTGGAGGGGTCTATCTCCGTCACCTCCTCCAGGAGCGTCTCCCCCCCGTCCCGGATAAGCCTCACCCGTGCGCCGGGGAATTTGCCGGAGGCGCAGAAACCCAGGAAAAGCGTATCCGGGGCCACCCGCTCGAGGTTGACGGCGGCGTCCCGGGTCGCATTCTTTACCGAGCGAATCCCACGCAGGGGATACCAGCGCTGGGTAAATTCCCGCGTCTCCCCGGGGCCTATCCAGCTATAATCGGGCTGATTGTCGGAATAAGCCCCCACCATAAGCTCCAGGTAATGCCCGTCGGCATCGGACAACATCCCCTTCCACATCTCCCCGCCCGGATTATTCCCCCACAGGAAGAACTTCTTGCCTCCCACGATGTGGTGATTGGCCACGTGCACGCTGCCGGCCTCCTTCCCGTGGTCGTAACCCGCCAGGAAGTCGTCCTCAAAGTTCCAGGCAAAGATGGAACGCGAGGATACCGTGAAATTCTTCCACCAGGCCAGGTTTACGCTCTCCCCGCTGCCAAAGGCCGCCTCCCCGAAGGGCCAGGGGGTAAAGACAACCTTTGAATGGTCCGTCCCAAACTGCGTGGAGGGAGGGAAAATCACCTCGTAGTGTTCGTTGGCATGGACCGATACGTTCGCCCAGTAGAGCATGGACTGGATGAAAGGCGTACGGTTGAAGATCCTCACCCGAGCCTCCACCCAGGAACGTCCGGGGTAAACCGTCAGCCCGACGGACCATTTGAGGCGGTGCCGCAGTTCCGTCTCCCCCACCCATACGGTCTTGCTCCCGTCGGAATTTTCCTCCGTCGTCCAGTCGATCGGCAGGTAACTGGAAGGACGGTGATGGTGCGGGAAATTCCACTCCACCCCTCCCGACAGCCAGGCCCCCAGCATCCCGATCAAGGCCGGCTTAACGCCCGTCTGACGGTAAAACATCTCATAGCCGTTGGTCTTGTCCGTGGCCGAGTGGATGCGTCCGCCGATCTCCGGCAGCACGCAGACGTTCACATACTCATTCTCCAGATAAAGGGCCTTGTAGCTCTTGTCCGCCTTCCGGTCGGTGAGAACGTCGTAAAGCGGATAAGGGTAAATATGCCCCTGCGCGCCCTGATAGACCCTGCCGGTGAAAAAGACCGGATGAGGCTCAGGCGCCCCAATCTCATAGGTGGGGAGGATTAAAGGCTGTTGCCGCAGGATCACCTCCTGGGCCGTTGCCGCCTGTAGGACAAGCCAAAGGCAGAGCCCGCCCCCAATTCGGCCCCCCCACGGCAATGATTGATTTTTCATGCTTTTGTAACTTTTGTCATGTTGAATTATTCGATGTAAATGATCTGATTCTCGTCGTCTCTGACGTAACGGAAGCGGACGTCTTTCTGCAACACTCGCAAGGCGTAGTCCAGCCCGTCGGCATGTCGGAACTTCCCGGTATAGGAGCAGGCTCGAACCTCTCGGTTCCTCACCCGGATACGCACCCCGTAGTACTTCTCCAACTCCTTCATGATAGCCGGTATGGATTCGTTTTTGAAACAAATCAAGCCCTCCACCCAGCGATATACGCTATAATCGTCTATGGTTTCCACACGCAGGGAATCCCCCGTCCATACGGCTTTCTGTTCGGGCATAAGGACAAGGGGAGCGGCCGGACTGCCGGGAGTCCGGATGCTCACGCTTCCGCTCATCAGGGTGGTGACAAACTCGGCAGCCGAAGCATAGGCCTCCACGTTGAAAGTCGTGCCCAAGGCCGTGACGGAACCCTTGCCGGTATGGACAATAAAGGGTTTCTCCCGGTCTTCGGCAACCTCAAAAAAGGCTTCGCCGTCGAGTTCCATCACCCGCTCCGTACGGTTGAAGGAAACGGGGTATTTCAGGCTTGTCCGGGCGTTGAGCCATACGTTTGTCCCGTCGGGCAGCAAAAGGTTCACCCGCTGCCCGGCCGGCACGGAAACGGTTTGCATGGCCAGGGGCTCTTCCCTTCCGGATTTATGGTAATAAGCGTAGCTCGCCGCCCATACAAGGCCGGCAAGGGCGGCGGCTTTCAGCGCTTCGCCCGGGAACTTGATCCGCCGGACAGGCAAAGCGGGCTTCCCTTTCGCGGGAGTCGTTTCCGCAAGCAAACCAACGGCGTCGAAAAAACGCCTTTCCCGCAGGAATGCCTCCCTGTTTTCCGGCGAGGCTTCCACCCACTGCCGGATATGCATGGCCTCTTCCAAAGAGGAAGCGCCTTCAAAGAATCGGTATAATATGTCTTTCTCCATAATTCTGATTGAAACCGGCTACCGGTTGTTATGATAGCAGGTTATAAAACAACAACCCTAACAGGGGGAAGTAATCCGTCAGGCTTTGCCGCAAAATTTTCAGCGCTTTCGAGACATGAAATTCTACGCCTTTGACGCTTATGCCGCATTCCCCGGCTATTTCCTTATAGGATTTGTTCTCATAACGGCTGAGCAGGAATATCCTCCGGGTTTGTTCGGACAGGCCCTCCAGGGTTTTCCGGACTGTTTCCGTGATTTCGGAAGCAAACAACTCCTCCGGGTCGCAGGCTTTCAGCGTGGAGATGCGTGTTTGCAATTCCCATTGGGCATGGTTTCTCAGTTTTTCCGCCACTTCTTCCCTCACTTGCAGGTGTTCCAGGTAATTCAGGCATTTGTGTTTGACAATTGTAAGGATATAAGCCGGGATATTCGAATCGGCAGGCAGGGTATGACGGTTTTCCCAATAATACATAATGGCTTCAAGCGTGAAGTCCTCCGCAACGGCCGGATCCCTGATATACATGCCGGCGAAACGGATAAATCGCCCCTGATACACTTCAAATAGCCGGTTTATGATTTGCAAATCGGATGTGGTTTCCATATTCCTGTTCGTTTTGTAAGGGTAAATTTTGTAAGGGTAAAAAATACTTTGTGAGGGTAAAAATACGAAAAAACTCTATCTTTGTTATCGGCAATATAGTTGGACAATATTGTCTAAAATCCATTTAAAGCATTATTTATCATGAATGAAAAGGAATTGAATACGGAACAGTTGATTCTTGAAGCCGCCCAGGCGGAGTTCTTCGAGAAAGGATATGCAGGAGCGAAAACGGTGTCGATTGCCCGGCGGGCAGGGATCAGCCACTCCATGCTGCATTACTATTTCAGGACAAAGGAAAATCTCTTCCAGCGGATTTTCGCCCAGAAAATACAAACGCTTACCCAAATCTTTACCGGTATTTACGAGCAGCACCTCTCCTTTGAGGAGCTGCTGCGGAAGTTTATCGAGGCGCAGTTTAATTTTGCCGCTCAAAACCCGCAACTCCCGCATTTCGTAATGAACGAAATCCTGTCGAACAGGAACAACCGCAAACTTGTATTTGACGTGTTTGCGCCCAAAATGTCGGTCATCTTCGACAACCTGGAGCGGATGCTCAACATCGAAATTGAAGCGGGACGTATCCGCCCCATTACGCTCATCCATCTGGTGATGAACGTCGTTGCGATGAACGTCTTCATCTTTGTGGCCATGCCCCTTCTGGAAGAAATCCTCCCGCTGCAGGAGCCTGCCGTACGCGAAAAAATCCTTGACGAACGCCGCGAGAGCAATGTGCAGTTTGTATTGAATGCCCTGAGGGCGTAACTTTTTAAAACCAAACAGGATGATGAAAGGAAAAGTAACTATGTTGATTCCGGCGCTCCTGGTAGCCGCGCAGGGCTTTGCGCAATGGACGCTGAAGGAATGTTATGAAAAGGCCGAGGCGAACTACCCGCTCATCCGGCAATACGGCCTGCTGGAGCAGACCAAGGGCTATACGCTGGAGAATATCGCCACCAATTACCTGCCCAAGTTTACGCTCGGCAGTCAGGCGACCTACCAGTCGGATGTGACCACCTTGCCCGTTGATTTCAAGGCCCTGGGCATCCCGGTGGATATTCCCTCCGTAAGCAAAGGTCAGTATAAGGTGGTTGCCGATGTAAGCCAGGCAATCTGGGACGGCGGGCAAACGGCCGCGCAACGCAGCATCGCCAAAGCCGCAAACGAGGTGGAGAAAAAACGCACGGACGTGAGCCTCTACGCCGTACGGGAAAAAGTCCGCCAGCTGTTTTTCGGTATCCTGGCGGTAAACGAGCGCCTGAAGATTCTCGACCTGAAAGAAGCGGATCTGCACTCGAACCAAAGCGTCCTGGAGGCTTTGCTCAAAAACGGAACGGCCATGCAATCCGACCTCGACCGGATCCGGATCGCCCGGCTGCAGCTCGAACAAAGCCGTACGGAACAGGCCGAAACGCAAAAGGCTTTCTGCCGGGCGCTCTCGCTCTTTATCCGGCAGGAGGTATCCGGTCCGGAGGCTTTGGTTAAGCCGTCGCCTGCGATGTTGCCCCAAAAGGAGGGCTTGGTCTCACGTCCCGAACTCAGGCTCTTTGAGGCGCAAACCCTTCTGATTGAAAAACACTCGGGAGCCATAACCGCCCGGCTCCGGCCGGTGGTGAGCCTCTTTGCGCAAGGCGGATACGGACGGCCCGGGCTGAATATGCTGGAGGAATCCGCCGGTTTCTTCGCCCTCGGCGGACTGCGGCTAAGTTGGAACTTCGGCAACTTCTACACCCGGAAAAACGAGCAGCGCATCCTCCAATCCAACATCAGAAGCATCGACCTGCAACGGGAAACCTTCCTCCTGAATACCCAACTCCAGCTCACCCAGGATCAGGCGGAAGTAGAAAAGAACCGCCGGCTCCTGCTTCGGGACGAGGAAATCGTCGGCCTGCGCGAGCGCATCAAACAGGCCGGTGAGAGTAAATACAAAAACGGCGTTTATACCCTCCACGAGCTGCTCCAGGACATCAACGCAGAAGAGGAAGCAAGGCAAACAAAGGCTTTGCACGAAATCCAATACCTCCTCCACATCCATAATTACCTGCATACGGAAGGAGAATAATCATGAACACAAAAAACATTATCATGAACACAAAAATCCTGCTCCCGGTGGCGCTGGCGGCGATCTGCCTCACAACCTGCCGGACAAACAAGTTCAATCACGACGCTTCAGGTACGTTTGAGGCGACCGAAATCCTCGTCGCAGCCGAAGGCACAGGCAAGATTGAAGCGTTAAATCTTACCGAAGGCGACTTCCTCGTCGAAGGGCAATACATAGGATACATCGACACCGTGTCGCTCCATTTGAAGAAATTGCAGCTCGAGGCCACCGCCCAGGCGCTCCTTACGCGGCGCGTGGACATGGCGGTACAAATTGCGGCCGTAGAGGAGCAAATCACCAAAGCCGAAAACGACAGACAACGCCTCGAGAACCTCTTTGCCGACAAGGCCGCTACCGAAAAACAGGTGGACGACGCCGTCTCCCTCGTGGAAGTGCTGAAAAGCAACCGGGCGGCTCTCCAAAACCAACTTGCCGCCTCCATCAACGGCATCAACGGGGAATACAGGGTCGTCGAGGTGCAGATTGCCCAGATAAACCATCAAATAGAGAAGAACCGCATCATCAATCCCCTGAACGGTACGGTGCTCTACAAATACGCCCAGGCGAAGGAGATGGCCCTTGCCGGCAAAGCCCTGTACAAGATAGCCGATACGAAGCATCTTTTCCTGCGTGCCTACGTCATCGCCTCGCAACTGGAGGGCGTGAAAACGGGACAAGGCGCAACGGTATACGCCGACTTTGGCGGCAATGCCTCCCAAACCTATCCGGGCACCGTGACCTGGATTTCGGATAAGGCCGAATTTACGCCCAAAACCATCCAAACCCACGACGAACGGCAAAACCTGGTGTATGCCGTGAAAATAAAAGTGGAAAACACCAACAGATTAATCAAAACAGGCATGTATGGCGACGTGGATTTTCATTGATCGAAAAGGTCCCGGAGGCGGCTTTTGCCCCGAAACGGCCCGGATTTCCCTCCCCCCTGTAAACTGAGGCAAAAAAGATGCAAACAGCCATATTCATACAGGACCTTTCCAAAAGTTACGGGAAGGAAAAACATCGGGCAACGGCCTTGAAGAACGTCAGCCTGGAAATCGGACAGGGCGAACTCTTCGGGCTGATCGGCCCCG
Source organism: Tannerellaceae bacterium (assembly GCA_031278605.1). Lineage (GTDB taxonomy): Bacteria > Bacteroidota > Bacteroidia > Bacteroidales > Tannerellaceae > DFXE01. The sequence continues at coordinate 30,590 of JAITKB010000100.1, read as the reverse complement.
ACGGGGCGGGAAAGACCTCACTCTTTCGGATCCTGGCCACGCTGCTCACCCCCAGCAGCGGGAAAGCCACGGTGGAGGGCTTTGACGTGGTGAAGGATTACCGCGAAATACGCCGCCGCGTGGGCTATATGCCCGGACGGTTTTCCCTCTACTGCGATCTTTCGGTGGAAGAGAACCTGGAGTTCTTTGCCACCGTATCGGGGGCCACGGTGCGGGAGAACTACGATCTCATTGCCGATATATACCGTCAGATAGAACCTTTTAAGAAGCGCCGGGCAGGGAAGCTGTCGGGCGGGATGAAGCAAAAGCTGGCCCTTTGCTGCGCCCTGGTCCGCCGCCCGGCAGTTCTCCTTCTTGACGAGCCCACAACGGGCGTTGACGCCGTGAGCCGGCGGGAGTTCTGGGACATACTGAAGAACCTGAAGGACGAAGGGATGTGCATCTTCGTCTCTACGCCGTACATGGACGAGGCCTCGCTTTGTGATCGCATCGCCCTTATACAAGGCGGCGAAGTGCTTTCAACCAACACGCCGGCGAACCTGGTGGCCTCCTATCCCTTTACGCTCTACAAAACAAGAGCGGAGAATAACTACCTCCTTCTCGAGCAGCTTAGGACGCAAAGCAACGTGCGCTTCTGTTACATTTCGGGGGAATCCCTTCGCGTGGTATTCCATGAGGGGGCTGAGCGGGTTATCCGGTATCCTTCCTCGGAGGCCGAGGAGGTGACACCCAGCATTGAGGATTGTTTTATACAATTAATGAAGAAACGATGAAAGTGATTGAAGTGCATAATTTATGCAAATATTTCGGCCGCTTCGGAGCCGTGCGCAACCTGAGTTTTGAGGTGGTGAAGGGCGAGATCTTTGGCTTCCTGGGAGCCAACGGCGCAGGGAAAACAACGGCCATGCGGATGCTTTGCGGACTGCTCACCCCCACCTCGGGCAAGGGCCGCGTGGCGGGGTTTGATGTGTACCGGGAATCGGAAAAGATCAAGCGCAGCATCGGCTACATGAGCCAGAAGTTCTCCCTGTACGAGGATCTTACAACGGCAGAAAACCTGGAGCTTTTCGGGGGAATCTACGGCATGGGCAGAAAGGAGATAAAGGCCAAAATGGCAGGAGTGATCGAGGGGCTGGAACTCGAGGCGGGGAAGGCTCTCCTGGTGGGTTCGCTCCCCGAAGGGGTAAAGCAGAAGGTGGCTTTTGCCGTATCGACGTTCCATTCGCCGGAGATTGTGTTCCTGGATGAACCCACGGCCGGCGTGGACCCGATAGCCAGGCGGAAGTTCTGGGAGATGATTTACGAGGCGGCTAACCGCGGAGTTACTTCGTTCGTTACAACACATTATATGGACGAGGCGGAGTATTGTAACCGGGTCTCTATTCTGGTGGATGGGGAGGTACGCGCCTTGGCCTCGCCCCGGGAGCTGAAGCAAAAGTTCGGGGCTTCTTCCATGCAGGAGGTCTTCTTCGCCCTGGCGCAAAAGGCTAAACGGGGGGTGTCATGAGAACGCTAGGGAGTTTTATAAAGAAGGAATTTCTGCACATCCTGCGGGATCCGCTGAGCCTGTTGATGATGTGCCTGTTTCCCCTTGTTCAAATGGCGGTGCTTAGCTATGCGGTATCGACGGAAATAAAGCATATTCCCTTTGTGGTGATGGACGAGGCCCAATCGGCAGACTCGAGGGCTTTGGTAGAGAAGCTACGGGGCAATGCCTACTTTGAGTGGGTGGGCGAGGTAAAAGGGCCCGGGGAACTGGAGGGGGCCTTCCGCAAAGGGCTCTGTGCAATGGGGGTTGTCTTCCCTCCGGGATTTGGAGGGGAGCCTTTGCGGGGGGATGTCCTCGAAGTCCAGGTGCTGGTGGACGCTTCGGATCCGAACCAGGCGGCAGCGATGGCGAATTACCTCCAGGCCGAGGTAATGGATCATCTCCGAGCCGGGGGGCAGGCAAAAGAGCCGGGAAGCGGAATCGTTACGGAGGTCAAGATGCTGTACAATCCTCAGCTTTTAAGCTCTTTCAGTATTGTGCCGGGGCTGCAGGGGATGGTGCTTTTGCTTATCTGCGCTACAATGACCTCCATCGCCGTTGTGCGGGAAAAGGAACTGGGGACGATGGAAGTCCTGCTGGTTTCGCCCCTCAGACCGAGGGTGATTATTATAGCCAAGGCGATTCCTTATGTGCTGGTTTCGCTGGTCGACGTGGCGTTGATCCTTGTCCTTTCGAACGTGGCGATAGGGGTTCCCATCCGCGGTAACCTGGCGTTGCTGCTGGCCTTTTCGCTGGTGTATATCTTTACGTCGCTTTCGATCGGGATGCTCATTTCTACCATTGCCGAGACACAGCAAACGGCCATGATTGCCGCCGGGGTGGGTTTGATGTTGCCGGCTATCCTGTTATCGGGCCTGGTGTTCCCGGTGGAGAGTATGCCGGGGGCGCTCCGGGTGCTGTCACACGTGGTGCCGGCCCGGTGGTTTATTGAGGCTCTGCGCGATGTGATGATCAAGGGACTGGGCTTTGAGGCGGTTTGGCGGCAGTTTCTTATCCTCTCGGGTATGTGTGCGTTTTTCACGGTGGTGAGTATTAAAAAGTTTAAGAACAAGTTATGAGGGCGCTGAGGTTTTTATTGAAAAAGGAGTTTCTGCAGATATTCAGGAACAAGTTCATGGTGAGGCTTATCTTCGGACTACCGGTGATACAGCTATCTGTGTTGCCCTGGGCGGCTACGTTCGAGCACAAGGATATTCAGCTCTGTGTGGTGGATAATGACCGGGGTTCGTATTCCGTTCGCTTGCGTGAGAAGGTGATTTCGTCGGGTTTCTTTAAGCTTTCGGCCTACCGCACAACGTATGCCGAGGCGCTGGAAAGTGTGGAGGAGGGGGAATCGGATCTGATCCTGGAAATCCCCGCCGGCTTTGAGAAGAGGTGCGTAAACGGCATCGCATCGGAAGTGATGCTGTCGGTGGATGCGCTGAATGGGCAAAAGGCCGGATTGGGGGTGCTGTACATGGGGAACATCATCCAGGATTTCAATGCCTCGGTGCAGGGTGAGCCAGGCAATATGCAAGCCATGGCGGTTGTGAAGCCTTATTATAAGTACAATCTCAGGATGCATTACCAAAACCTCATGGTGCCGGGCGTGATTGTGGTCCTTGTTTCCGTCATGGGGGCGATGCTGTCGGCCATGAACATCGTGCGGGAAAAGGAGATGGGGACGATGGAGCAGATGAATGTCACGCCGGTGTCACGCAGTGTGTTTATACTGGCCAAGCTGATTCCGTTCTGGGTGATTGGTCTGGTGAACCTCAGCATCGGGATGCTGCTATCTTGGCTGATCTATGGTTTGCTGCCGTCCGGGAATATGGTGGTTATCTTTGTTTTTGCGTTTTTCTATCTGCTCGCCTTCACGGGCTTTGGACTGATGATTTCGAATTTCGCCCAAAGCCAGCAGCAGGCCATGCTGGTGGTTTTCTTTCTCCTTGTCATCTTTATCCTGCTGGGCGGGCTGTTTACTCCCATCAGCAGTATGCCCGGCTGGGCGCAGGGGGTTGCGACATTTAATCCCGTGCGCTACTTCATAGAAGTGATGCGGCTTGTTTATCTAAAAGGCAGCGGTTTTGCGGATATTCTCCCCCATTTGCTCAAGACGGGTGTATTCCTGGTGGTCTTCAACATCCTGGCTGTAATGGGTTACAGGAAAAAAAGTATGTGACGGGCTTGCCCTCCCGTTAGGGTTATTACGCCACAGACTGCTATTTAAAAACGAGGGAGGGCGAGAGAAGAAAGAGAGAAGAGAGCTGTTTGTTAACTTGATATGTATTTTGTTTACCCTTAAAAATTATACTGCCTATGAACGTAACATAATCAAAAAACCCGGGAAAAAAACGAAAGAAAGCCGGCAGATGTACCACCATCTGCCGGCCCTAATCAACACATTTCAAAACAACTGTATCAATTATCTATTAACATTACAAATGTATGAAAAATAAATCTTTGCCGGGAGGGAATCGCCCGAAAAATCCCCGGCCTAAACAATCCTTTTTTAAACAAATCTTCAGAATTATGCGGCTAATCTCATTGCTATTGACAATCTGTGTCTTTTGCGCCTATGCTGCCGACACACATTCGCAAAACGCCCGCGTGAGTATTCATAAGCGCATTGCACCGTTGGACGAAATATTGAACGAAATCGAAAGCCAGACAGACTACCTTTTTGTCTACAACAATCAGGTGAATGTGAATCGCAAGGTATCGCTAAGGGTGAAAGGCAAACCGGTCAGTTACGTATTGAGTCACCTGCTCAGGAATACGGATATTGATTATTCCATGGAAGGAACCCACATCGTATTGAGCAAACGGGGCGACATAACCCGCACACAGCAGGCGACAAGGCGGATAAGCGGCCTTGTCACGGATGTGACGGGCGAACCGATCATCGGAGCAAACGTGGTGGAAAAAGGAACCTCCAACGGCACTATCACGGCAACAGACGGTAAGTTTACGCTGGAGGTTTCCTCCGGAGCCGTGCTAAGCGTTTCCTTTATCGGCTATATAACGCGGGAGATAAACCCGGGGAACCAAACCTCGCTCGTGATTGAACTGACGGAAAACACCCAGGCGCTGGACGAAGTGGTGGTGATCGGTTACGGTGCGGTGCGGAAAAGCGATCTGACAGGTTCCGTTTCATCCGTCAAGTCGGAGGATTTAACTAAAATGGCTACCGCCTCCCCGGTTGCCGCCCTGCAAGGCAGAGCCGCCGGCGTATTGGTTGTACAGGAATCCGGTTCGCCGGATGCTACGGCGGCTATTAAGATCAGGGGCATCGGGACCACAAATAATGCCGATCCTCTTTATGTGGTGGATGGTTTCCCGATGGGCGACATTAATTATTTAAATCCGACCGACATCGAAGCGCTGGAAATATTGAAGGATGCTTCGGCCTGTGCCATTTACGGTTCGCGCGGAGCCAACGGCGTTGTGCTGATTACCACGAAAAAAGGGAAAAGCGGAGCATTGAAGGTGCAGGTGAATGCATATGATGGAATTGAAAATCTTGCCAACCGCCCGCAGATGCTCAACTCCCAGGAATATGCCACCCTCTCGAACGAGGCTTACGCCAATGCCGGTCAGGATCCGCTGTATGCAAACACCGGCGGCCTGCCCGATACGGACTGGTTCAAGGAGGTCTCGCGCGTTGGGAAAATTCAGAACTACAACATCAGTTTATCCGGGGGAGGCGATCGGATTACGTCTTTGTTCAGCGCCAATTATTACCGGAAGGACGGGATTATCCGGTCTACGGATTATGCCAAGTATTCCTTTGCCCAGAATAACACCATGAAGGTCGGCAATTTCCTCAATCTTTCTACGTCGCTTTCGGCAGTCTTTACGGACTTCAAGAATTTCGATCCGACGAGTATTTTCCTGTCTTCCCTCATTGCACCTCCGGACATTTCCGTTATAAATCCCGAGACGGATTATTATTCCGGAATAAGCAAAATACGTTTGGGCAATCCGGCCGGAAGGATAGCCCGGAACAACGACAAGAACCGAAGGACGTATTTAGTGGGGAATTTCAATGCGGAAGTCAATCTGATGAAAGACTTGAACTTCAATTCGCGGTTCGGCATCCGCCACGACGGAAGTTACAACAGCGGCTTTACCCCGGTGTATTACGAAACAATGGACAATTCCGAATCCATCAACACCGTAAGGCGAAGTACTTCCCGGATGATCGACTGGACCCTGGAGAACATCCTAACGTACCGTAGGAACTTCAGCGACGTCCACGAGATAACCGCAATGGCGGCCATCTCTGCCAGGGAGTACAACCGGGATCAGTACGACGTCACCAAACAAAACGTCCCGATAGAGAAAGAAGAATACTGGTATTTCAATTCCGCCACCGACAACCCCCAGGCAAACGGCACAGGGGCTTCCCTTGCCATGCTGTCCTATCTGGGAAGAATCAACTATAACTTTAAAAACCGCTACCTGCTGACAGGCAGTATAAGGAGCGACGGCTCTTCGCGTTTCATCGGTTCCAACCGATGGGGCGTATTCCCTTCGGCGGCTCTGGCCTGGAAACTATCCGAAGAAAGTTTCTTCAAAAACCTGGATCTGACCTGGCTGAATAACGTGAAAGTCCGGCTTGGGTATGGGGAATTGGGGAACGAGAACATTGATTCCTATTATCCCTATCTGACTCCCATTACGCAACGCCAGTATTATACGCTTGGTTCCGGCCAGGTAAGGCTGAACGGTTCCGGGCTTTCGGGCATTGGGAATGCCGAGGCGCAATGGGAAACCTCTACGCAGTCGAACGCAGGCCTCGACCTGATGTTCCTTAACGGGAAAATGGAGGTTACGGTCGATTATTACATCCGCAAAACCAACGACATTCTCCTTTCTCAGCAGATACCCCAGATTTCCGGCTCAAGCAGCATCGTGCGCAACGTGGGAGGTTTGGAAAACAAGGGATTTGAATTTGCGATTTCCTACAAAGAGAGCCTGAGGGACTTCTCCTACAATGTGAATCTAAACCTTGCCACCGTCAAAAACAAAGTAGTCAACCTGGGCACTTCCGGCTCCCTGATCTCCAGCTTTGCCTACGACTACGTACTGATAGACTTCCAGGGTGCATTGGGCAATATGATCCGCAGCGAAGTAGGAAAGCCCTACGGGCAATTCTACGGCTACCAAACCGATCACATTTTCCGGAATCAAGCCGAGATAGACCGGTACACAAAGGACGGGGCTAAAATCCAGCCGGAGGCGCTGCCGGGAGATTTCAAATTCAAAGATTTGAACGACAACGGACGCATCGACGACGGCGACATGACGTTCATCGGGAATCCCATCCCGGACATAACCTATGGCCTCTCGCTGGATGCCCAATACAAGCGCTTTGATCTGAATTTGCTTTTCCAGGGCGTCTGGGGAAACGATATTTACAATGCCGCCAAATATTATTTCGTGCGATTCGACGGGCGTCAGAACGTGCGAGCGGATTACATGGATGCCTATTGGCGGGGAGAAAATTCCTCCGCAAGCCTTCCCATTGTCACACAGGATCTCACCCGGAATACGCGCAATTACAGGAACTCGGATTTCTACATTGAAGACGGTTCGTACCTGAGGCTGAAAACCATGCAGCTGGGCTACAACCATACCCCTTCTTCTTCCATCCGGGCCGTGATACCTTCATTCAGGATTTACCTGGCGATGCAAAACCTGTTTACAGTCACCCGATACAGTGGCTTTGAGCCTGAGGTGTCGACCATCTCCGTGGATCGGGGACAATACCCGCAATCGCGCTCCTTTCTGCTTGGAATGGTTCTTAATTTTTAATGCTAAATTTTTTACCCGTATGAAAACAAAACATTTTATAGCGCTGACAACAGCGATCCTGTTCGGGGCCTGCTCCGACTTTTTGGATAAGGATCCCTTGGTTCAATCCTCGGCCGAGACCTATTATTCGAACGAACAAGAGGCCAACGACGCCATTATCGGGGCTTATTCCCTTATGCAGAATGAAAGTTTCCAGTTAGCTCCCTTTATGCTTATCGGCGACGACTGTTCGGACGATTGCGATTTGGGAAACAGCAAAAGCGAGGCCTTTTCCTGGCTTGGAGCCGTAGCTCAGTCGTTGCAGAAATTCGACGTGCTCTCCACCAACTGGGTCAGTAATGCCTTATGGAGCCAGGGTTTCCGGGGCATCACCTGGACAACTCAGGCTATCCGGCGCATCAGCGACAACGACAACATTCCCGAAGCAAAGAGGAACCAGTTCCTGGGAGAGGCCTATTACCTGAGGGCGCAATATTATTTCTTCCTCACGCGGCAATACGGGCGGTTGCCCATCATCGACCATGTGCTGTCCTACCAGGAATATTATACGCCAAGGGCTACGATAGAACAAACCTGGGCTTTTATGGAATCCGATCTCCGGGAAGCGGCCCGGCTTTTGCCCGAAAAAAGCGAATACCGGGCCAACGATACAGGCAGGGCCGCCAAAGGAGCCGCCAATGCCTTGCTGGCAAGAGTGTATATGTACCAGAAGAAATTTGCGGAAGCCTACGAAGTTTTGAAAACCGTTGTCGACTCCAAGGAATACGGCCTCGAACCGAAGTACGAAGACATCTTTGCGCTCGAACACGAAAACGGCATTGAATCCATTTTTGAGATCCAGCACGGCATCAGCGGCACCGGATGGGCCGATTCGAACGAAGGGTCCATTCTGTCGTTTTACGAACACGACGCCGACCCGGAGGATATGGTAAAATGGCACAACGGCTGGTCGATGCACTGTCCTACCCAGGACGTGGTGCAGAGTTTTGAGCCGGGCGATCCCCGGCTGGCGGCAACCGTTATTTTCCCCGATGAGTTCTTCGACGGGCGCATACATAAGAATACGGCCAGTTCCACCGGCTACCAGCCCAAGAAATGGTATATTCCCTACGGCCAGCGCTCGCAGATAGATCAGAGCGATTGCCCCAAGAATATCATCTTTTACCGGTACGCCGATGTGCTGCTTTACCTGGCGGAAGCCGCCAACGAATTAGACCGGCCGGCAGAGGCTCTGGTTTATCTGGAGCAGGTTCGCGGCCGTGCCCGCTCCAATTCGGAAGCGCCCGAGGTCTTGCCCGAAATCAAAGAAACGGGGAAAGAGGCTTTGAGGCAACTCATCTGGCATGAGCGCCGGGTAGAACTGGCCTGCGAAGGCCAACGCTTCTGGGATCTTGTCCGCCAGGGACGTGCCGGAAGCGTGATGAGGAACTATGCGCAAACCTACCATTCCATCAAGGGAGAATCGTTCGTGGATGGGAAAAGCGAGCTGTTCCCCATTCCCGAAACCCAGGTCACGCTCTCCAACGGCACGATGGAACAAAATCCCGGTTATTAATCGAATTATTCACCCATTCATTTTTACAAGTATGAAAGCAAACGCATTTTTATTTTTTCTTGCCCTGCTGATTCCGGGCATCCTGCCGCTCTGTGGCCAGTCTCAAACCTATTTCATCTCGCCCGAAGGAAGCGACGCCAACTCCGGGCTTTCGATAAAAACAGCCTGGAAAACCCTGGAGAAGGTCAACAGCCGGGTTTTCCAACCCGGCGACAGGATCCTCTTCCGCTCGGGCGCCGTATGGAAGGGCCAACTCCAACCGCAAGGTTCGGGCGCCAGGGATCTCCCCATACGGCTTTCGAGTTTCGGCGGCGAGGCGCCTGCGGTGATCCATACCGGCAGGGCCGAAGGCGCAGCCATTCGCTTAGTCAACCAGTCCTGGTGGGAGATTGAGAACATGGAAATAACCAGCGGCGCACAGCCTGAGGCCGGAATCGGGCGACAGGGCATTGTGGCTACGTACCAGGGCGGCGATTACGAGCACTTGGTTGTCCGCAACTGTTACATTCACGACCTGTGGGGACAGCTGGGCGGCAACACGGAGTATACCGGTTACGGCAGCTGCGGCATTCTGGTGCAGACCCAGGGGCGGAGAATGGCCGGGGCGACGACTTCGCTGAGCGATGTACGGATAGAGAACAACCGCATCGTCCGCATGGACAAGGTCGCCATTCGGGTCAACGGCTGCCAAAACGGGATGGTGATCCGCAAAAATTACATGGAAAACCTGGGCGGCGACGGCATCATTGCCGGAGGATGTTACCGCGGACTGGTAGAATACAACGTGGCCAAACGCACCTGTCTGCGCTCCGGATATCAGGACTTGAGCGAGGAAGGTCTTAAGTGGTGGCCTCATACGGCGGCCATCTGGCTGCAGAATGCCGAAGAAACCGTAATGCAATACAACGAAGTCTACGATACGGGCCGCCAGCCGGGCAACGGCGACGGATTTGCCTACGACTTTGATTTCTATTGCGTCCGTTGCGTGGCGCAATACAATTACAGCCGCAACAACCACGGCTTTATGCTGTTGATGAACCGCACGTTTGAGAACGTGAGCCGTTACAACATCAGCGAAAACGACCAGACGCATCTTGTGCAGATGCAGTGTGACATTAGCGAGCGCAACATTTTTTACAACAACATCTTCTACATCAATTACGGCACGGTGGATTTGGATTTCTTCCTTGGCGACGGCGGGACGAACTCCCCCCAGGCCATAGGCGCCGCCTACCATAACAACATTTTCTATGCTACGGGGCAAAGTTATTTCCGCACGGCCTATTCCAGGGGGGAAACCCTCACCCGTACCTTCGACGAAACCACAAGGCCCGCCACCGGTTCATGGAACCGCTTATTTTTCCACAACTGTTACTTCGGCCCATGGAAAAACGGCATCCCCGATGATCCGGAAAAGATTACGGAGGATCCCCTGTTCCTGCAGCCGGGAAGCGGGGGAGAGGGACTGTGTTCGCTGGAGGGTTATCGCCTGCAAAGCAATTCGCCTTTAATTAATAAGGGGATATACATTCCCCTGAACGGCGAAAGGGATTTCTGGGGCAATCCCCTCTCCGACGGACAGGCGGACATCGGGGCATACGAACAAATCGGTTCGGGCGCACGGGCCGACGCCTCTCAGATCTCCGCCGCCAACGAGCGCTACCGCAAGGAATCAGCCATGGCCTGGGCCAAATGGAGCTTCCCGCTCCAAATCCAGCTCACGGAAACGGCCCGGGAAATCGTTATCCGCCCCTTGAAACCTCTTCAAGAGTCCATCAAAGGTTCCATTACCTGGACGGACGCCAAGGGAGTTGCAACAACCCTGATGCTGGAAAAGCAAAAGCAACGCGACGTGTTTACCCTCAAGGTAAAAGCCGACAAAGCCTCCCTGCTGGCCTCAACGGTGCACGTCAACCTGAAGTACGACAACCTGGAAGAGACCTGGAACATCCCAATTGTTGAAAGAGCGGGAAGGAATAACTAAGCCTATTGCCGAGCAACTCGGAAGAATCTCCCACGAAAGTTAGACTAAGAATGCAGGCAAAAAAGAAACTGCCCGTCTTTGTGATAAGGCAAAGACGGGCAGGATAATGTTTGGACCAAACTAACCGTTAACCATTAAAAGATGGGGAACTGACCTCCGACATTGACATCACCAGTATCCAACAGTGTGATGCGGGCGTAACCTTGGCCGGGATTGCCCATTATGAGGGAACCGCCGAGGTTCGTGGGATCGGGGATACCGACTGGATCGTCTTCTTTCCCGTCGAAGGCCCACTTGTAGCCCTTGCCGTCTACCATGACGGGTTTGCTGAATTCGATCCGATCGTCATTCTTCCACGTGAGGCTTGAGCCGAAGGCGGATTCGCTATACACCAGCGACGACTCACCGGTATGCGTGCGTGGGTTGGAGTAATTGGTGGGGTCAATGGCGTTGCAGCCCTTCATGCCGGAGATAAAGGACGATCCGCCGCCGCCGGAAGCCCTTCCGGTTTTTTGCGATCCTTTAGCGCCGCCACTGCCGCCATAATATCCGCCGCCGCCGCCACTCGTATTCGTACCGGCTGCATTGCTTCCCACACCAAAAGAACCGGGCGATGAAGTGTGAGAGGTAGACCCGCTACCGGTTACACTCTGACCTCCATTTGTTTGCTCTCCAGGGTAACCCGCAACACCATTATCATATTCATTTCCTTTATAGCCGGTCAATCCACCGGCGGCGGCGCCTTCTATTCCCTCATCTTTATCATCATCACAAGTGCCTCCACTACCTCCACCGGCTACCAAAATGCGTGAATTCAACGAGGCGTCATTGTTCCAAGCGCCGTTGACCAAACGAAAATCGGTCGCTCCGCCGCTTACCCCTCCGGTTGCATATGTACTCCATACATTTGCCCTTCCACCTCCATTAAATGCAGCGATATCTACATCATCAACAGTGGTCTTAGGCCTTCCTTCACCTACGTAAATGTAGAGAACCTGGCCTTGTTTCAGGTATATAGTGCCGGCCGCATACCCTCCATTTCCGCCGGGATATCCCTCAAGGATGCGCGATCCCGATGCCCCCCAGGCTTCCAGCTTGTAGTCGCCGTCCACCGGGGCGACAAAGGTGCGTGCCTGTCCCGTGTACTTGAATCCCCAGCAACGTAAGTCACTCTCCGGGATTCTTATCGTAAAATTGTAGGTTGTGGATTCCCCGGCCTCCCAGTCCGATCCCGGCAGCTCGACATCCGAGTAGGTGTATGTTTTTTCTCCAGCGTCGCTGCATCCGTCGCAAAAGGTGGCGGAAAGACTTACGCGAGGCCTCACCCCCACCGATCCCTCCACACCCACATCTCCCTTTGCCGGCACCAGCAGCAGGGTGCCGGTGGGGGTGGAGATCGTGTGGTCGGCGCCGGGGAGGCCATTGGGCAATAAATTATCGGCAACCAAATCGTTGTTTTCGGCCTTAAGGATGTACGAGTCGATTATCGTCGGGTTTTCCCAGCAGAAACCTGTAGCGTCGAAGTTCAGATCACCCATTCCGGGCGCATCGTCCAAGGTAATCTGTTCTACCTTTATAAAACCGCCATCGCCAAACCCGCTTACTCCGTCAACGTACAGCGCCGGCGTGAAGAAATTTTCCTCCGGGACGTACCGCGCCGAGAAGTTCACCTTGTGCATGATGTGATTGAACGTGAGTTGCACCGTACCGCCCTCCCTCGTACGATTCAGGGCCGAGGCCACGCCGATGTCCATTTGCTTCGAGGGATCTTTATCCTGCTTTATTTTAAAGTACGGGTATCCCTCATAGGGACCGTCTTTCCTTTGGATAACAATCCAACTGTCCCCTTTGTCCTCCTCCTCCAGAGTTATGTGATCATGCGTGATGGCAAAGAAACTGATCTTCTGCCCCGCGGGCGGCCAGTACTGCACGGGCTGGTAAGTCCAGGGCTCGCCCTCGGAGTTCCGCGAGACGAATTGCTTATCCATCACATCCGGGGTGGACTGCTCGGCTACCACCTCGAAATCATCCGTAGCGGTAGCATGGGCGTACACCCACATCTGGGTGATGTTGGCGGAAGTTAATTCGCCGAAGCTGCGCGACGCAGGCTCGTCGTTCCACTTAGCGCCGGAGAAGCCGATGGCGTTTTCCGGCAACTCCGACTGTTGTACTTCGGGATGATCCCGTTCGTCTTCGCAACTTGGTGCAAAGACCAGCAAGACCATAAGGCTTGCTACATGAATGAGAATTTTTTTCATGACATTGTAGATTGAAACATGAGACATATAGGATTTATAATATTCTTAAAAGGAAGGAGCATCATGAGGCTATATACCGCTAATTGGAGATAGGGTTTCTTTTTTTTGAAAAAGAAACAATATACCTTGACGCGCGGAGACCGGCCTGGCTTGTACCTAGAGAGAGAGAGAGAGAGAGAGTAATATAATATTCGACATCAACAAATTATAAGCCAAGAAATACAAGAATTCCGGAGCTTTTTTCGCGCAAAAACTGAAGATTGCTAGGTCGAGTTTTTCTCTCATGATGGATCGTTGTTGAGATAACACTACAAACTTAGGGAAAATATCTTGATTCGTAGTTTGTTTTTTCAAGCGTGTCTCACTTGTGGGCACATGTTAGCCTCACTTGTGCCCACAAGTGAGACACGCTTGTGGGCTCAAGTGAGGCACGCTTGTGGGCACAAGTGAGAGGCACTGTTTTAAGCCTGCGAGCCAACATGGGCGGGAACGAAACAATCCAAGAATTATGTGCTGGAGGTCTCAAAAAAAATAAATCTCGAAGCCGACGTCGTGGGAAGTTTTATGAAGGATTGTGTTAAAAGTAAATTTACAAAGTAGCCTGTGATCCCCGCTGATTATTGAAAGGAGAAGGCGTCTCGTAGCGCCTTGCTGATCGAATCTTTTTCTATATATTTGCATGATAAAAATCCGAAAAGTGATCATATCTTTATGCTGAAACAGCACTTACAACAAAAATTACAACAAAAGCTCTCCCCACAGCAAATTCAGTTTATCCGGCTTCTGGAATTACCTGCCATCGAGTTGGAAGAACGGATAAAGCATGAGCTGGAGGAAAATCCGGCATTGGAAGAAGGACAGGATATCGACAGCGCAGAACAGGACGAAGTGGAAGGAGAACAGGAGAATGTCGCCTCCGATGAAACAGAAACCGATTTATCCCTGGGCGATTACCTGACGGAAGACGATATCCCCGATTATAAAATGCGCGAATTAAGGGAACGGGCAGAGAAAAAAGAAGAAATTCCCTTCGCAACAAGCCAGTCGCTTAATGAATATCTCTTGCAACAACTTGGACTAAGGAATCTGACGGAAAAAGAAATGAAAATAGCCGAGTATATTATCGGAAATATAGATAACGACGGCTACTTGCGCCGAAACCTCTCCGCCATAGCCGACGACCTGATTTTTCAAGTGGCACAAACCGTTAGTAACGGAGAAATAGAATCGGTTATACAGATCGTGCAAGATTTTGACCCGCCGGGAATCTGCGCCCGCAACCTGAGAGAATGTCTTCTCCTGCAATTAGAGAAACGGGAAAAAACAGAGAATAATAAACTTGCTGTCCGCATCCTGAAGGATTATTTCGATGAGTTTACACGCAAACATTACGAGAAGATCCTGCGCTTGCTTACTATCGACGAAAGCGAACTCAAACAGGCCATACAAGAGATTGTCGTGCTGAATCCAAAACCCGGAAGCCTGTGGGAAGAAACCATAGCGGCGGCGATGAGCCAAATTACACCCGACTTCGTGGTGGAAGCACACAACGGCGAATTATTCCTTCATATAACCGGTCGCGACGTGCCCGACCTGCACGTTAGCCGTGATTATATGGAGATATTTCAGAACTATGTCTCCAATAAATCCAATCAAACGCCCGATATGCGCAATACCGTGCTGTTCGTGAAACAGAAGTTGGATTCTGCCCAGTGGTTTATCGACGCCGTTCGTCAACGCCAGGAAACCCTGCGGCGTACGATGGAAGTCCTTATCTCACTCCAGAAAGACTTTTTCCTTTCGGGCGATGAATCCCGACTGCGCCCAATGATACTCAAAGACGTATCCGAACGCGCCGGATACGATGTGTCTACCGTTTCGCGCGTTAGCAACAGTAAATACGTACAGACAAACTTTGGTATCTATCCGCTGAAATATTTCTTCTCCGAATCCATGTACACCGATAGAGGCGAGGAAGTTTCTTCCCGCGAAGTAAAGAAGATAATGAAAGAACACATCGACGGCGAAGATAAACGCAAGCCCCTTACAGACGAAGAAATTGCCGTTGTATTGAAAAAGAAAGGCTACATCATAGCCCGGAGAACCATAGCAAAATACCGCGAACAAATGGAAATCCCCGTTGCCCGGCTCAGAAAAGAAATATAACTTTGCCCGAAAAGATAAAGCAATGAAACTGTTTGCAAATATCATCTCTATCCTGTTCCATCCCCTGCTGATGGTGACCTACGGCATGTTGATCGCACTGAGTTTTACCTACCTCAGCATCTACCCGCTCACTCTGAAACTGCATCTGCTGGGAGGCGTGTTCCTCTGCACGGTGGTAGCGCCCGGAACAATCATCCTGCTGATGGTGAAGAACGGAATGTTAGACGATATGGAACTGACCAACCGGCGCGGACGCATGACGCCCTATCTCCTTTTTATCGCATCCAACATGGCCTGCCTTTTCTATTTGCTCAACATGCGGTTGCCCTTCTGGATTTTATCCATGTTTATGGGTATTTGCCTCGCATTGTTTGTGGCTTTGTGCATTAATTTTGTATGGAAGATAAGCATCCACACCTTGGCCACCGGCGGATTATTCGGCGCTGTGGCAGGCATCGCCCGCGAGCAAACGGCAAACCCTTACTGGTTGTTTATAGCCATTTTGATTGCGGCAGGCCTGGCAGGTACGTCGCGGATTATTCTTAATAAACACACACACATGCAGGTTTATGCCGGTTTCCTGTTGGGGTTTGCCTGCACGTTTGCCGCATCCTTCACGAATTTTATCTATTTATTAATCAAATAAAACACGTAAAGTATGAATTTTCCTGCCCATTTGAAATACACGAAAGACCATGAATGGATCCGTGTAGAAGGCAATGAAGCGTATGTAGGTATCACCGACTATGCGCAAAATGAATTAGGCGAAATAGTCTATATAGACATCCCTACTCTGGGCGAAACGCTTAACAAAGAAGAGGTTTTCGGAACGATAGAAGCCGTAAAAACCGTGTCGGACCTGTTTATGCCGGTTTCGGGTGAAGTATTGGCAATCAATACCGACCTGGAGGATAACCCCGAAAAAGTAAACGAAGATACTTACGGGACAGGCTGGCTCATCAAAATAAGCCTTACTTCTCCTGCAGAACTGGACGAACTTTTGTCTGCCGACGAATACCAAAAACAACTCTGATGCTTCCGTTAGTAAGTATCATCATGGGAAGCACCTCCGACCTGGTGGTCATGGAAAAAGCGGCGAAATGGCTCGACGAAATGGAAATTCCTTTCGAAATGCACGCCCTTTCCGCACACCGTACGCCGGCCGAGGTGGAGGCCTTTGCCAAGGGTGCGAAGGAAAGAGGCGTCAAAGTCATCATCGCCGCAGCGGGAATGGCAGCCCATCTTTGCGGCGTTATTGCTTCAATGACCTCCTTGCCGGTCATCGGCGTACCCATCAATTCGTCGCTCGACGGGATGGATGCCCTTCTGGCTATTGTGCAAATGCCGCCGGGCGTCCCGGTAGCTACCGTAGGAATCAACGGCGCTCTGAACGCCGGAATCCTGGCTGCGCAAATCCTTTCCACGGGAGATGAAAAGCTTCGGGAGAAACTCGCAGTTTACAAGGAAAACCTTAAAGAGAAAATCGTAAAAGCCAATGAAGAATTGGCGCAAATCCACTTCACATACAAAACGAATTAGTTGGTGTCCCGGCATGAACCTGTTCCACTATTCCCGCCGGCTTTCGTCGGTTGTTCACATCGGAAATACCCCTTTGGGAGGGACTAATCCCATACGTATCCAGTCGATGGCCAATGTCTCGACAATGAATACGCAGGCAGCGGTTGCTCAGGCAATGAACCTGATCGAAGCCGGCGCGGAATATGTTCGTTTCGCGGTGCAGGGGGAGCGTGAGGCAAGGAATCTGCACAGGATACGCAGGGCATTGCATGAAAAAGGCTACGCCGTACCTCTTGTGGCCGATGTCCACTTCAGCGCCGGCGTAGCCGATGTTGCCGCACGAGAGGTAGAAAAGGTGCGCATCAATCCGGGGAATTACGCTCCGACTCCCGAACTCGCACGTCAGCGGTTTATCTCTTTCCTTCGTATATGTAAAGAGAATCGGACAGCCATACGCATAGGCGTGAACCATGGTTCGCTTTCCGCAAGGATGACGAACCGTTATGGTGATACGCCGGAAGGAATGGTTGCCTCCTGCATGGAGTTTCTCGAAATATGCGCGAAGGAAAATTTCGAGGACGTTGTGCTCTCTATCAAAGCTTCCCATACGGTGGTGATGGTTAAAACCGTTCGTCTCCTGGTATCGGAGATGGAGCGAAACGGGATGAGTTACCCGCTTCATCTGGGCGTTACCGAAGCCGGCGACGGCGAAGACGCACGAATCAAAAGCGCTGCAGGAATCGGGGCGCTCCTTGTTGATGGAATAGGCGATACCATTCGCGTATCTCTCAGCGAAGCGCCTGAAAAAGAATTATCCGTAGCCGGCGCCTTAGTGCATTACATGCGGGAAAGAGAAGGACATACGCCCATCATCGCCTCGCCTGCCCCGGGATACAACCACCTGGCGATGGAACGACGGATCAGCCGGAAGGTTGGAAGAATAGGTGGAGGGTGTCCTCCGCTTGTCCTCACACCGGAGGTCTTGGCAAACGATCCCTCCGTCCGCTTTGTACCCATCACCTTCCATACGCTGACGCAAGAGAGCATCCGCAGGCTATCGGAAGATCAATCGACCGTTGCCATCCTGAGCAGCAGTCACGTTCATCCTGTCGGCGAGATGCGTGCAGTCATTCATCGCCTTATGGCTGCCGGTTGTGACGTTCCACTTATCCTTCGCCGCGATTACCGGGAAGACCATACCGAGTCGCTTGTCATAAAAGCCTCTGCCGACTTCGGTGCTCTCCTTCTCGACGGTTTCGGCGACGGCCTGATGATGTGTAACGAAGGGACAGCCTCCGTCGATACGGAGCATTTGTTGCTTGGCATCCTGCAGGCAATCCGTCTGCGCATCACACGTACCGAATACATTTCATGTCCCGGTTGCGGACGCACCCTGTACGATTTACAAACGACCATTGCCCGCGTAAAAGCTGCAACCTCCCATCTGACGGGGCTTAAAATCGGTATTATGGGTTGCGTCGTAAACGGCCCAGGTGAAATGGCCGATGCCGATTATGGTTACGTTGGCGCCGGACAAGGTAAAATCAACCTATATAAAGGTAAACAATGTATGATGAAAGGACTTCCCGAAGTGTGCGCCGTGGAGAGCCTCGTGCGCCTTATAAAAGAAAATGGAGATTGGAGAGAACGATGAGAATACAATTGATAGACACCGGTTATTTCCATGCAGACTGTGGGGTTATGTTTGGCGCTATCCCCAAAACCGCCTGGCAGTATCGTTATCCTTGTGACGATAAAAACCAATGCGTATTAGCTATGCGGAGCGCCCTGGTGCGTGCCGCCGACGGACGGATTGTCCTGATAGATACCGGAGCAGGCAATAAGCAATTGAAACAACTGAGTTACTATGGCTTTTTCAACCTGACAGACCTGGCTGAAGAATTGTCTAAGCGGGATGTCTCGCCGGAGCAGATCACGGATGTGGTGCTTACCCATTTGCATTTTGACCATTGCGGATACCTCACGCGCAAGGATGAGGCCGGCGAAACATCAACGCCGGTTTTCCCTAACGCCACCCATTGGGTAAGTCGGGGGCAATGGGACAACAGCCATCGCCCCAATCCTTTGGAAAAAGATTCCTACTTTATCGAAGATATAGATGCGTTATCGAAAGCAAATAAAATCAGGCTTGTTGATGAAGATACGGATCTGTGCTGCGATATACGCCTTCGCCTCTACGACGGACATACTTCCGGACAAATCGTACCTTATATAAAGACACCCGAACGTACGGTGGTGTTTGCCGGCGACGTTATCCCTCTTGTGGCAAACGTATCCCCCGAATGGATATCGGCTTACGACACCTTCCCGGTTACTTCCTACTACGAAAAAGTCCGTATGCTGGAAGAAGCCTCCGCCGAAGGGCAAGCCTTGATATATTGTCACGACGCTTACGTATGTTGCTCAACCATACGAAAAGTCAAAGATTTTTACAAAACAGATAAAAAGCTGACTTATGATTGAGTTTGTTTCTTCCGTAGGCTTCATGCGTAGTTTTTAGAAGGAAAGAATTTCGCTTTTGTTCTTTCCTTACTTTTTTTTGATATTTTTGTAGGCAGAAAAATTAATTATCTTCAAATATTTATAAATAAATTGTTCATGAAAAATCATTTATTCGATAAATTAAAACCTAAAGAGAACAAATTCTTTTTATTGCTCCACGAAATGGGGGAAGCTATTGTGGCCGCCTCCGATTTGATTATTGAATGTGTACAAGTGTCCAACCATGCCGATGCCGTTGATTATTATAAAAGAATCAAAGATTTGGAACATAAGGCCGATGCCATTCAGTCTAAAATTTTCGATGAGTTGAACAACACTTTCATTACCCCATTCGACAGAGAGGACATCAACGAACTTTCTGCCACAATGGATGATATAATGGATTTAATCAATAGCTGCTCCAAACGCATCATGCTCTATAATCCCAAACAAATTCCCGAAAGTGCAACAAACTTAGCCAAACTTGTACGCGAATCGGCAGGTTTTTTGATATTGGCAATTGAGGAACTTGAAACTTTCAAGAAAAGACCGGAAAAGATAAAAGAATATTGTGCTCAATTGGAAGTGGTAGAGAAAAAAGCGGATGATGTGTATGAACACTTTCTAATTAATCTGTTTGAGAATGAAAAAGACGCGGTAGAAATCATTAAACTCAAAGATATCCTTCATGAATTGGAAAAAGCCGCCGATGCTGCACAGGCAGTAGGGAAAACGCTCAAAACGGTTATTATCAAGTATTCGTAAATACAAAATAAAAATGACACTATTAATCGTCGTAATCGCTTTAGCTCTCATTTTTGATTTTATCAACGGTTTTCATGATGCGGCTAATTCTATTGCAACCGTCGTATCCACTAAAGTTCTGACGCCATTTCAGGCGGTTCTTTGGGCGGCTTTTTTTAATTTCGTCGCATTTTTCATCGCCAAATATGTTATCGGTGAATTTGGAATTGCCAATACCGTAGCCAAAACGGTTTTCCCGGACTATATAACCTTGCATGTTATATTGGCAGGACTTATTGCCGCCATTGTCTGGAACATGATTACCTGGTGGTTGGGTATCCCATCCTCTTCTTCCCATACACTGATTGGTGGATTTGCCGGTGCGGCCATTGCAAGCGCAGGATTCGGAAGCATTCAGGGAATTGTTATTCTCAAAATCGCGTCGTTCATTTTTCTTGCCCCATTGATTGGTATGGTGATAGCCGTTATATTAGCCGCACTAACCTTATACGTTTCTCGGAAGTCTCAACCTTATAAAGCCGAAATATGGTTTCGTCATTTCCAATTAATCTCGTCTGCTCTTTTTTGTACGGGGCACGGACTCAACGATTCGCAAAAAGTAATGGGTATCATCGCAGCTGCGCTTTATGCTTCGGGCTACATCCCCGATATAACCTCGATGCCTGTTTGGGTGCCTTTTTCCTGTTTCAGCGTAATCGCATTGGGTACGATGTCGGGAGGCTGGAGAATTGTCAAGACAATGGGAAGCAGGATAACCAAAATAACTTCCATGGAAGGAGCGGTAGCCGAAACAGCCGGCGCCATTACTCTTTATATTACCGAAATACTTCATATACCCGTCAGCACAACACATACCATTTCCGGATCCATCATAGGAGTTGGAGCGATACGACGTCTTTCGGCCGTAAGATGGGGGGTAACGAAAGATTTACTCGTTGCCTGGATACTTACGATTCCCGTCAGCGCCGTTATGTCGATGCTGTTTTTCTATGTTATACGATTATTTATATAGCCAATGAGAACCCTTATTACGCAAAAAAAGAATCGTTCTTCACAGAAGGATTCCTTTTTTGCGTAACGGGGGAAAACATTCAATAAATCTTTTCCCTCCGTACGTGTTGTTAAATCATCTTATATGCTTACATAATTAGCATGAGGTTTTGATATAGCGATTATACTAATAGTGTTACCTTTTTATTCTGCTGCAAAGATATGTTCACCCGTAAGTACCTGCAATACCTATAAATATGTATAACCCAAATGGACTTACCTATAAGTAGTGATTATTCAATAAATTCCGGTTTTCCCGTTTATCAAACCTGATTATTTCCGTAAATTTGACTTGCAAACATAGAAACAAAACAAAAGGAGTATAAACAATTATGTATAGAAAAGGACAATACAGGGAAACCGATAAGATGAGCGATCTGATTTGCGATAATTATCCTATGGTGCTTGTTATGTGTCGCTTTGGCATAGGATTAGGCTTTGGCGACAAAACAATCGGAGAAGTGTGCCGGCAGAATGGAGTGGATATCCATACCTTCCTGACAGTCGTGAACTTTCTGATTGAAGGGAAGAATTCTCCCATAGAAGAACATGCCGAAGAAACCCTTTCTGTAGAAGCATTGATTATTTATCTGCATAATGCGCACGACTATTTTCTGAAATTCCGACTCCCGCATTTGCGCATCAAGTTGGTGGAAGCTATCAACGATTGTCCGGAAGATGTGGCCTTTATCATTACCAAATTTTTCGATGAATATACGGAAGAGGTCGACAAACACATGCGGTATGAGGAAAAAACCGTATTCCCCTACGTACGCGGACTTTTGAAAGGAGAAAAAGATACAAAATATCATATCGCCATCTTCCGGAAGCGGCATGACCAAATTGAAATGAAAATCATAGAACTGAAAAATCTTTTGCTGAAATATTATCCCGGCAAAGGAAGTCATTCGCTTAACAGTGTGTTGTTCGACCTGTTTGCTACCGAACAAGACCTGTTTACACACAATCTGATAGAAGACAATCTTTTCACTCCGGCTATACTAAAGTTGGAAAAACGGATATGAATACATGAATATCAGCCTCAAAATAGTTGTCGCCGAAGTCTCCTCCATTGTCCGGTCCGGAGTAGAAGTGCAGATGAAAAGACTTTCGGGGTTTCGTTTCCAATTGGTGGAAGTGGCACGAAGTGAGCTTGTGCACGAAACGATTCGCACGCATAAACCGGATATATTGATTATCAATCCGTCCATGCTCGTTGGCTTTACGCTTCAGCAGTTGAAAGAAGAATGTGCCTGCCCCGCGATGAAGTGTATCGCGCTGCTGTATAATCTGGTCGACAGATCCATTCTCATGCCGTTTGATGAAATAATGGATATATACCAAACGAACGATGAAATCAAACAGAAATTAGACCGACTTTATGCCGAAGAAATACACGGCATTGCCGAAAATGACGAACAACAAATATTAAGTGTACGGGAAAAAGAAATCGTAGTATGCGTAGTGAAAGGAATGACCAATCGAGCCATTGCCGACCGACTTTTCCTCTCTACGCATACCGTCATTACCCACCGACGCAATATCGCCCGCAAACTGCAGATACATAGCGCCAGCGGACTAACCGTATATGCCATAGTCAACAAACTGATCGAACTGAAAGAAATAGGAAAACCTTAGCGTCAAAATAGAAACCACCAATGAAAAACAAGAACAGCACAGAATATCAGGAAAGACAGATGAATCGGCAAGAAAAATCCACATCCCTTGGAATGTTGAGTGCGGGCATCGTACACGAAATACAAAACCCGCTGAATTTCATAGTCAATTCCAGCAAATTATCCCATCAATCCGTAAAAGCTCTGGAAGAGTTTATCTCGGAAGTGCACGATTTGCTCCCCGATGATTTCAGGGAAGAAATGCATGCGCTCCTGTCCGACCTGGGGAACAACATCGCCCGGATAGCGGAAAACGGCGACCGCATATCCGACATCATACGGGGGATACTCCGCTATTCGCGCGGCAAGGACGATTATGTACCCACCGATCTGAAAGAACTTGTGCATGAATACATCTGGCTCTCTTACCACGCCGTACGATCCGAAAACAAAAACTTTAACGCCTCCATCCGCGAAAATTACGAGGACGATATTCCGCTGCTGAATCTTATTCCGCAAGCGATAAGCCGGGCCGTTCTGAACCTCATGAACAATGCCTGCGATGCCGTCTTCGACAAAGCAAACCTGACTTCCGATGCAACCTATTCACCCACGATCGTCGTAAGTATAAAAAAAGTTCCCAACGCCATATCCCTTGTCATAGAAGACAATGGAACAGGAATCCCCGGCGAAGTGGGCGAAAAACTCTACATGCCCTTCTTCACCACCAAACTCCTGGGCGAAGGAACAGGACTCGGATTGTCCATCACCAAATCCATCCTGGAAGGAAAACATAACGGAACAATCCGGATGGAAACCAAACCCGACGAGTTCACGCGATTCACCGTCTCCTTCCCGATGCCGGAATAGTGTAAGCCTTAGTGTAAGCCTTAGGCCAAAAACCTCCTTCTTCGAGTCAATTTTTATCGTTCGAGGCTGAATGTCTAATCGCCTATCTATCAGCGATAAATTTCTCAGTACTGAAAAATAAATTTCTCAGTACTGAAAAATTTATTTCTCACTACTGAAAAAATAATTTCTCAGTACTGAAAAATTTATCCCTCCCTACCGGGAGATTTATACCCCGCTAAGGGTGCCCCGGGTGGGACACTGGCTTGCGGAATCGTAAAGCAAAAAAATATGCGTACTTTTCGCATAATATTTTTAAAACAACAGCATAAAATGAGAACAACTTTTACAGGAATGATCGTCTGTGTGCTCCTGAGCGCACAGGCCCTGCACACCCAGGAGATTGAGCTTGTGGTCAGAGCCGGGAAACCGGGTGCAGCTATACGCCCCGATATGTATGGCGTTTTTTTTGAAGACATTAACTTCGGCGCCGACGGGGGGTTATATGCCGAATTGGTAAAAAACCGTTCGTTCGACTTTACCCATACCCCGCTTTCGGGATGGACTGCCTACGGACGGGTGGAGGTACGCAGCGAAGGAGGTCCCTTTGAACGAAATCCGCATTATGTGCGACTGACAAACGCCTGGGAACTGCTCACCGGAACGGGACTTGTCAACGAAGGTTTCCGAGGCATTGGAATACGGGAAAAGGAAACTTACCGCTTTTCCTTCTACGCCCGATCCACGGACGGTATTCCTCAAAAGATCCTGGGCGAACTGGTGGACAGCAAAAATAATCCGGCAGGACGGGTGGAAATCGGGATTGAAGGAAAGGAATGGAAGAAATACACCGGGATGATTACCGGGGGCGTCACCGATGCACACTGCCGGCTGAACATCGGTTTGGTCACCGAAGGCGTGGCCGATCTGGAGCATATCTCTCTCTTCCCCGTCAAAACCTGGAAGGAACGCGAAAACGGTATGCGCCCCGATATAGCGCAGGCCCTTATGGAACTGACTCCGGGTGTATTGCGCTTCCCCGGAGGATGTATTGTGGAGGGAAACAACCTGGCTACCCGTTATCAATGGAAGAACACCCTGGGGGCGGTAGAGAATCGTCCGGTGAACGAGAACCGATGGAACTATGAGTTTAAGCATAAGTTCTTCCCCGATTACTTTCAATCGTACGGACTGGGGTTTTTCGAGTTTTTCCTTCTGGCCGAAGACTGGGGAGCCGAGCCGCTTCCGGTTGTCAGTTGCGGATTCTCCTGTCAGTTCCAAACAGGCCGGGAAGAGGTGGTTCCCTTGGATTCCCTTCAGCCTTACATAGACGACGCCTTGGATCTGATAGCCTTTGCCAATGCCCCGGTGACCGACCCCTGGGGGAAGATACGTGCCGAAATGGGACATCCCGAACCCTTCAACCTGAAGTACCTGGCTATTGGCAACGAGCAATGGGGCGAATGGTATCATCTTTACCTGGAAGCGTTTATGAAGCAGATACGCCCCCGGTATCCCCAGATCAAGCTGGTCGGCACGTCCGGTCCTTCGGCTTCGGGCGAAGAGTTTGACCGCCTCTGGCCCCAGATGAAGGCCCTGGGTGTAGACCTGGTGGACGAACATTATTACAGGGAACCCCAGTGGTTCCTCAGCAATGCCCAACGTTACGACACCTACGACCGCAAAGGACCCAAGGTTTTTGCCGGCGAATATGCCGCCCATACGCGCCCGGTGAAAAAAAACAGTTTTGAATCCGCGCTGGCCGAAGCCGCCTTTCTTACCGGGATAGAGCGCAACGCCGACGTAGTGCATCTGGCCACCTATGCTCCTTTGTTGGCGCATGTAGACGCCTGGCAATGGAATCCCGACCTGATTTGGTTTGACAATCTCCGCCTGGTGAAGTCTGTAAACTATTACGTGCAACAACTGTACAGCCACAACAAAGGGACCCATATCCTGCCGCTGACCCGCAACGCAGAGGTAGTGGCCGGCAACGAACAACTCTATGCCAGCGCCGTGATAGACGTGCGGAAAAAGGAAATCATCGTCAAGCTTGCCAATACCTCCGCCGACGAAAGGGATATTCGTATCCGTATCGACACGCCGGACAAGGGCATGCGTTTGTCTACGGAGGTCCGGGCAACCCTGCTTTCGGGCGGTATGCATGAGGAGAACACCCTGGAGGATCCCCGCCGCATCCTTCCCGTGGATTACGGGCTGAGGCTTATGGGGAAAACACTTTCGCTGAAGGTAAAGGGAGAGTCGTTTAACGTCTACCGGATTGGCTACGGCGGATAGCCCCGCTTTGTTGCGGCGGGGGATTAGTGGCGGAAAAGTTATACCTTTGTCATCTTATCATTTGCTAAGTTGTTATGGAAGTCATTCGCTTAAAGGACAAAGAATTTAAATTGTTTATTCCTGAAAAGGACATTCGAGCCGCCATAGGGCGGATGGCCGGGGAAATACGACGAGATGCGGAACACACCAACCCTTTGTTTGTAGGAATACTGAACGGCGCATTTATGTTTATTGCCGATTTGATGCACTGCCTGAACGGCCCTTATGAACTCACTTTTGCACGTTACGCTTCGTATAGCGGTACAAGGACGGGTGGTGTGATTCATGAAATCATGCCGGTGAGGACTCCTGTTGAGGGTCGACACCTGATTCTGCTGGAAGATATTATTGATACGGGGCATACGATGCACTACCTGACCGGAAAATTGAAAAAAGAAGGGGCTTTGGAGGTGAAGCTTGCCACCCTGTTATTTAAACCCGATGCTTTGCAATACAGCGATGTGGCGCCCGATTACGTAGGCCTCTCCATCCCGAATGACTTCATCGTGGGATACGGCCTGGATTACGACGGCCTGGGAAGGGCCTACGGGGACATCTACAAACTTGTTACGAACGAATAATCATAAACCAAATATCAAAATTATGTTGAATGTAGTTATTTCCGGCGCTCCCGGCTCCGGCAAGGGGACGCAGAGTGAATGGATCATTCGGGAATTTGGCCTGAGGCATATTTCCACCGGCGAACTCCTGCGCACCGAAATAAGGAACCGGACCGAAATGGGGGAAATCGCCGGTCGTTACATAGATAAAGGCCAGTTACTGCCCGATGAACTGATCATCGGCCTCCTGTCCGGGGCATTGGAGAGTGGGGAATTTTCCGGCAAGGGGATTATTTTCGACGGCTATCCCCGCACCATTCCACAGGCCGTAGCCTTGAAAAACCTGTTGAACCGGCAAGGTAGCGACGTGAGCGTTATGATCAACCTGGAGGTGGAGGAAGAGGAGTTGGTCCGCCGGATGATGGCGCGGGGCGACCGCCTCGGACGTTCGGACGACCGGAGTGAAACCATTCGTGCCAGGCTGGAGGTTTACCATCAACAAACAGCTCCCTTGGTGGAATATTATACCAGGGAAGGAAAACTGCACAGCGTGCGGGGGACCGGTTCGATAGCCTCTATTTTTGCACAGATCAAATCCATTTTAACCCCATTAATCCCATCCCCGTGTCAAACTTTGTAGATTATGTGAAGATTTATTGCCGTTCGGGTAAGGGCGGTAGCGGTTCGGCCCATTTCCGGAGGGAGAAGTATATCCCCAAGGGCGGTCCCGACGGCGGCGACGGCGGTAAGGGCGGCAGTGTATACCTTAGGGGAAATCGTAACTATTGGACCCTGCTGCACTTGAAGTTTGAACGGCACATTACGGCTACCTCCGGGGCGAGCGGAAGCGCCGGGAGAAGTTCCGGGAAAGACGGGGAGGACCGGGTGATAGAAGTGCCCTGCGGAACCGTGGCCTACGACGCCGAGACCGGCGAATACCTTTGCGACATAACCGCCGACCAACAACAGACCCTCCTTCTGGCAGGCGGACGGGGAGGACTGGGCAACTGGAACTTCAAAACCGCTACCAACCAAGCACCGCGTTTTGCCCAGCCCGGCGAACCGGCCCAAGAGCGTACCATCATTCTCCAGCTTAAGCTTCTGGCCGATGTGGGCCTGGTGGGTTTCCCCAATGCGGGGAAGTCTACGTTGCTGTCGGTGGTTTCCGCCGCCCGGCCCCGGATTGCCGACTATCCTTTCACCACCCTGGAGCCCAACCTGGGCATCGTGGGTTACCGCGACAACCGTTCCTTTGTGATGGCCGATATTCCCGGGATCATTGAGGGGGCGAGCCGGGGGAAAGGGCTGGGGTTGCGCTTTCTCCGTCATATTGAACGCAACTCCCTCCTCCTCTTCATGATCCCCGCCGACAGCGCCGATATACGGAAGGAATACGGGATCCTGTGCAAGGAACTTACGGATTACAACCCGGAACTGCCGTCCAAAAGCCGCGTGTTGGCCATCACCAAGAGCGATATGCTGGACGAGGAACTGCAAGAGGCCCTGAGCGAAAACCTCCCCGGGGATCTCCCAACGGTTTTTATCTCTTCCGTCACCGGCCACGGCATTGCGGAGTTGAAAGACATTTTGTGGAAGGAACTGAACCGGGAAACGTTTCAGGAGCCGGAGCGTGTTGTGCACCGGAATTTGGACCTTAGCGCCCTGCCCGACGAAGAAGAGGAGGACCAGGGCCATCCTCTCTACCATAAACTATGAGAACGGAACCGTCGGATAACCGCCTTCCGGGCTTGAAACGGTTTTCAATCCTGGAGAAAATCCCCCGTCTGATGCATTTTATCACCACCCGGCGCGGAGGGGTGAGCACAGGCGCTTACGCTTCGCTGAACCTGGGGGAATATACCTCCGACGATCCGGAGGCCGTTCGCCGGAACAAGGAGTTGTTGTGTGAGGCTTTGGGTATGGATCTTGCGCAGTTGTGCATTCCCCGCCAGGTGCATGGCGACGAGGTTGTCCTTTTGGACGCTCCCTTTCCTTCTTCCCGGCCCCTGGATGCGGATGCCTTGATTACCGCATCACCCGGTATCTGCCTTGCCGTTGCCACGGCGGATTGTGTTCCGCTTTTGTTCTATGACCCGGAACGGGAAGTCCTTGCCGCCGTACATGCCGGATGGCGGGGCACCGCCTTGGGAATCGCCCGGAAAACCATCCGGAGGATGAAGCAAACCTTCGGCTGTAACCCTGCCGGTATCCTGGCAGGCATTGGTCCCAGCATCGGATGCCGGGCCTTTGAGGTCGGCGAGGAGGTGTGCGGGGCTTTTATCGCCTCGGGGATCGATCCGTCGGGGATCTTTCTCCGGGACGCTTCCACCGACCGTATGCATGTCGATCTGAAGGAAGCCAACCGAAAACAGTTGCTCAACGAAGGACTTCGCCGCGAACACATCGAAGTGTCGGAAATCTGCACCTATACCCACCACCGGGATTACTTCTCTGCCCGTCGCGAAGGCCTTTGCAGCGGACGCATACTCACAGGAATTTTACTGAAATCATGAAAAGGAATCAATTATTATACCTCGTTTTTCTGCTTGGTCTGCTGCTGGAGGGGGGATGCTCCGGTTCCCGGGGCGAATACGTGCAAGAGAGCGGATCGGTCTTCCATACGCTTTACCGGATCAAATACCGTTCGTCCCGGCCGCTGACCGAGAAGATCGACGCCGAACTGCAAACCTTCAACCTTTCCCTCAACCCCTTTCATCCCCATTCCATTCTCTCGAAGGTCAACCGCAACGAACCGGTGGAGGTCGACGCCTTTTTCACCGACGTTTTTCGTAAGGCCCAGGAGATCCATAGCCGCTCCCACGGGGCTTTTGACCCCACGGTTGCTCCCTTGATCAACCTCTGGGGCTTTGGCTTTAGTTCCTCCGACAGCGTGACCCCCGGTGTGATAGACAGCTTGCGCTCGTTTGTGGGATACGACAAGATACACCTGGAGGGAAAAACCGTGCGCAAGGACGATCCGCGCGTGATCCTCAACTTCTCGGCCATTGCCAAGGGGTATGCCTGCGATGTGATTGCACGTTTGCTGGAGCGTGAGGGCGTGGAGGACTATATGGTGGAGATCGGGGGTGAGGTGCACATGCGTGGTTTGAATCCCCAGGGGGAATGTTGGCGCATCGGTATCCGCAAACCCTCCGACGACGCCGAGGCCTCGGGCCCCTCGCTGGAGGATACCCTTCAGCCCTGCAAACCCTGCGGTATAGCCACTTCCGGCGATTACCTCAACTTCTATGAGAAGGACGGACGGAAATTCGCGCATACCATCGACCCCGCCACGGGTTATCCCGCCGGACAGGACATCCTGAGCGCCACGGTGGTAGCCGCCGATTGCATGACAGCCGACGCCTACGCCACCGCTTTCATGGTGCTGGGCATTGAAAAAGCTGTTGAGACCGCCCGCAGCATCCCCGGCATCGAATACTTTTTCATTTATTCCGATCCCTACGGCAATTACCTGGTTTCGTATTCCGATGCCATCCTTCCCTACCTTTCCCGGCGTTAGGGTGGGGGAGGGGCTTATTTTTTCAGCCGTTTCCCGGTTTTCATGCATACAAATATTCTATCTTTGCTTCCGTATTGTCTTATTATTTAAAACGATTAAACACGATGAAAATCAAAAATTACCTCTTGTACAGTATTTGTTGTTCGGCCCTGTGGCTGGGTTCCTGCCATACGCCGGTAAAGGAAGGCGCATCCCAGGAGAACGCCCCGCAGGAAGAAGTGAACGCGGCAGAAAAGCTAACCATTGTAGCCAATATCACCGTCCTTCCTGAGTTTAAAGACGAACTTCTTCCGGCTATTGAAGCCGTGGTGGAAGCCACCCGTCGTGAAGCAGGGAATATTTCCTACGACGTATTTGAAGATACGAGCAACCCCCTGAAATTTACTTTCATAGAACATTGGAAATCCCAGGGTGCCATTGACGCCCACAATGCAAGTGAGCACTTTCTGCAATTTACCCAGGCGGTGGCCGACAAAGCATCCATTGAAGCTTTTATCTTGAAACAAACGTATTAACCTCACAGCTTACGCAAGGAGGCGGGCTGCCGGATATGCTTTATCCG
>JAITKB010000093.1 GCA_031278605.1 Tannerellaceae bacterium | reverse complement strand
GTTGCTGATTCCATGTGCTGGGAGCGGACGCCCATTTGGAATCTCCGCCTTCAAATACTATCACTTCGCCGGTTGAACTGTTGGCGTTCGAAGGATGCCCTGTCACGATAATATCGGCGCTGCCATCTCCGGTAACATCAGCTATGATGGGCGTTTCCGCTCCGGTTTCGGAACCGCAGAAAGAGCGATATAACAAATTGGGGGTTGTCCCGCTTCCATCAAATATCTGAATATAGGTTTGATCCCGGTAAACTAATTCAACGACTCCGTCCAGGTTGAAATCAAATAATGTCAACGCCGTTCCCCCGCTCGCATCAGAATGGGTCATGGACCATTTTTGGGAGAATGAAGAGCCGTTATACGTATAAGCATATAATTTACCGGCTGTGTTTACGCATATTTCCGGATACTTTTTCCCATTGATCACCACGCCGTCAATATCCCCCACAAAAGGATACGAACGTTGTCCGTTCAATGTAACAACGGTTCCCACAGTCTGGTTAAGAGCAGGCGTCCAAACAGTGATTGTTCCATTGTAGCTGTACCCTGTAGATGTATTGGTGCCATTAGCATAGCTGTGAAAAACGACGTCAACATATCCATCTTGATTTACGTCTGCAACCATATTGCTTCCTTCCTGTTGCGTAAGCGTCGGGCAGGTTCTCCACAGCGACAAAGACGTGCCGTTGTATTTATACACGTTCGTGCCGACAATGATTTCAGCCTTCTTGTCGTTATCCAGGTCGGCTACGACTGGAAATTCCACATTGCCCCACCCGGTTGTTAATCCTTTATAAGCCATTGTGCCTATGGTATTTCCATTATGGTCTAAAACATAATTGCCAACAACAAACTCAACGTCTCCATTCCCGTCCAGGTCGGCCACTACGGGCGATGCGTTGTTGGCGGGAATAGTCTTTCCTCCCCATTTTTCCGTAAAGGTAAGCGGACGTCCTCCTGCATTTACCTCATACAAGTAACCCTTCCCTCCTGCGGTAGCAATAAAGACTTCTCCTCGTCCATTCTTATCTACATCGCAGATTAAGAAATTGTTTCCCGTCCATATATATCCGGCAATTTTGACGCCGGGAGCGATTTTCCCGACTTCAGCTCCTGTCGCCCCGTCGAAAATATGGATGCAATAAGAGTCCGGGCCTTGCGTGTTCCTTCCCAATACAAAAACTTCTACATTTCCATCGTTGTCGATGTCGGCACTCAGAGGCGATGTGTTACAGTTGATATCATTGTTCGTGCTGGATACCCATTTCCTTGTGATGGAAAAGGCAAATGGGGCCCGCGTACTGCTGCAATCTTCCGTGTTGGGGATCAGGTTGATCTGGGCCATTCCCGGAAAGGCAAAAAAGAATAAAAAGGAGGATATAAGAATTATCTTGTTCAATGTAGGGATCGCATACTTTCTCATGATAAACCTTATTAATAATTCTTGGTATAAATCAAATGAGCGGACAGAGTGAATGATTCTCTCTTTTCCGTATCGTATGCCTTGTACTCGCGCGTGAGCGATAAGGTATTGGCTGAGGGGAAAGAACATGTAAACGTTGCCGGATCAGAATACCACAATGTGAGTTTGCCCTGTTCAATGTCATGCGAGTACGTTATGATATTTTCTGTCCCGTCTACATTTAAGAAGCACTGTCCAGCTTCCATTCTTAGTACAGGATAGATACACGTTGATGGATTAGCGTATACGTCTGGCATATAGGATTCGTTGGAAACGTCGCCCGCCTCGGTAATCTTTTTAATGTCTGCGCTCTCCAATTGCCACGTTCCGCTCAGGGGTGAAGGTTGCGCGCCGGACTGTCCTTGGCTCTGGGTATAGAATCCCAGGCATAGTAAAATGATGAATAATACGTTGGGTTTCATTGATTATGATTAGAAAGTTAGATATATAAAGTCTCTTTACTATCAGTTGCTTAGAACTATTCGCAAATGTAAGCACAAAAAACGACATTTGTTAAGAATCTTGCGTTTTTTTTATGTCGGCCTAATTAATCGGCTCTATCTCTTGCCTGAAATGAAAAAGATCTGGCAACATTCTGTGATGCCTTTGCCTGAAATAGAAAAACCTTGCTGACATTTGCGGGAACTTTTTCCCGGAACGGAAAAGCCTTGCCGGAGATTGGCTGAGTCGCTTGACCGGACAGGGAAGGGGCGCAATTTCCCGGTTAACCGAAATGTCTGTAACTTTGCCGGACAAATTAAAGAATGATGGGACTAGAAAAGGGATTGTTTCAAAGAACCGAATTGCTGCTGGGGAATGAGCGGATGAAATCGGTCGCGGCCGCGCGGGTGATTATCTTCGGAGTGGGCGGAGTGGGAAGCTGGTGTGCGGAGAGCTTGGTACGCTCAGGCGTGCGGCGGTTGACGATCGTAGATTCCGACCGGATATGTGTGACGAATATAAACCGTCAACTAATGGCCACAACGCAAACCGTAGGACAGGTCAAAGTAGAAGCGCTGAAAAAACGTCTTACGGAGATAAACCCTGGGGCGGAAATAAATGCCCTCCAGCAGATATATAACCGGGAAACAAGCGAATCGTTCGGACTGGCCGGCTATGATTACATTATTGATGCCATCGACAGCCTGGAAAATAAGGCGCAACTGATACTTGCCGCAACCCGTACGCAAGCTGTCTTTTTCTCGTCCATGGGAGCGGCGCTCAAGATGGATGCTTCGAAAATACAGGTGGCCGAGTTTTGGAAAGTGAAAGGTTGTCAGCTGGGCGCCGCGCTAAGGCGTAAACTGCGAAAGACGGAAGGCCCGTCCAAAAAGTTCCTCTGCGTTTACAGTGAGGAAGTGTTGGACAACCAAGGTCGGAACACATCCTGTGGTACCGGAAAATGCCGCTGCCCCAAAGCGTCCGCAGGACCCGGAGACCCCGGACTCGTGAACCATGAATGGTGCAGCCGGAAAGCCCGGATCAATGGAACGATGGCGCATACGACGGCCATATTCGGTTTTACGCTTGCCGGATTGGTCGTACAAGACATTTGCCGGTAATAAAAAAGAAATTGTATTTTTGTGAGGCGTACACAATACAGAAAAACAATGATCAATCAAGAGAATACACCTTCCGTTTGGAAACTGCCCGAACCGACCCTCAGGCGGCTCCCATGGTACCTGGCCTTCGTAAAACTGCTGAAAGGCAAGGGCGAAATATACGTCTCCTCTACCCAGATAGCCAAAGAAATCAACGTAGATTCCAGTCAAGTAGCCAAGGATCTTTCCTTTGTGAATGTTTCAGGAAAAACGCGCGTAGGGTACGAGATTGAAACCCTGATCGCCGTTTTGGAGGACTTTCTTGGCTTTACCATACAGCATAAAACGTTTCTCTTCGGGGTAGGAAGCCTGGGGGCCGCCTTGCTGCAAGACTCAGGACTGAAACAGTATGGGCTGGAGATCGTGGCCGGCTTTGACATCCGTAGGGAACTGGAAGGAACGACCGTCAACGGGATACCAGTGTTTCATATCAGCGAATTTCCCGCCCGGCAAAAAACGCTGGATGCCACTATCGGCATAATAACCGTGCCCGTAGACCAGGCGCAAGATGTGGCCGATCATCTGGTAGCCGAAGGCGTCCGGGCGCTCTGGAACTTCACTCCTTGCCGTATCCGCGTACCTGAAAACGTGGTCGTGCAAAACACTTCGATCTATGCGCACCTTGCCGTCATGTTTAACCGCCTGGGCTTTATCAATCCTTAAGAAATGAAAATCATAGCCGTTGGGATGAACTACGCTTCTCACAATAAAGAGATGAACCATGCGTTAAAATTGTCGTACCCAACCATTTTTATGAAGTCTGAATCTTCGCTCCTGAAAGGAGGAAAGCCGTTTTTTATACCCGATTTTTCGTCGGAGATTCATTACGAAACAGAGGTTGTCATCAAAATAAGCCGGTTGGGGAAAAATATCGCCGAACGTTTTGCCCGGCGCTATTACAGCGAGGTGACCGTAGGCATTGATTTTACGGCGCGCGACCTGCAGAAGCGCTTACGCGCGGAAGGGTTGCCGTGGGAAATCAGTAAGGCATTTGACAATTCAGCTGTGGCGGGCGCTTTC
>JAITKB010000019.1 GCA_031278605.1 Tannerellaceae bacterium | reverse complement strand
CCTCGTCATTTATCAGCCGGAAGGTGTGCCGGAAGCCGTCCGGCGAAGAGATGAAATCGTATTCGGGCGTTGTCTTTTCCACACAATTCCTTACAATGGCGTCCAATTCCGGGTTATCGGGATAGGCAAAGAATACGGGTTCGATGTTGGCATTATTCACACGCACATGCTTCATCCGGTCTTCCTCCTTATCACGGCGGGTCAACTCATGTTTCCTGATGTTTCCGTTCATGTAATCCTCTACGCAGGCGCATATCACCAATCCGTACTGCGTACGTCCGTTCATGGTTTGGTCATAGAGATAATACATCTCCCGGGCATCTTGCACCAGCCAGCCTTTCTCCTGAAACTTCCGAAAGTTTTCGGCAGCCTTCCGATATACTTCAGGGTCGTGCTCGTCGGTCCCGGCCGGGAAGTCTATTTCGGGCTTGATGATGTGATACAACGATTTCTCATTGCCGCAGGCTTCTGCACGGGCTTCTTCCGAACTTAATACATCGTAAGGCCTCGACGCCACCTGTTCCACCCATTCCCTGGGAGGGCGAATACCCCTGAAAGGTTTTATTCTCATACCGACTGGTTTACTTGGAATTGCGTGTTTCCGTTCCGGAGGAAATCCACGATCTGTTTCGCAGCCGCGATACCGGCATTGATATTGGCTTCAGCCGTTTGAGCGCCTGTTTTCTTGGGCGTAGCAAAATAACGGTCGGGGTATTTGGCCGCTAATTCGGCATCTATATCCGGCTTGATGTCGCTTAGGTATTTGAAGTCGGATCGTTCTTCAAACATACGCCTCAGGGAAGTTTCGTCCACCACTTCCTTGCGGGCGGTATTCACTACGATAGCCCCTTGAGGCATGGCGCTCAGTAGGGCATAGTTGACGACCTTTCTCGTTTCCGCCGTAGCCGGGATATGAAGGGATACAACCGGGCAGGCAGTAAACAACTCTTCCATCGTGGCAACTGCTTTTACTCCGTCGTTTTCTATAATCTGCGCCGCGGTATAAGGGTCGAAAGCGTAAATTTCCATACCGAACCCCTTTGCAACACGTCCCACATTACGCCCCACATTGCCGTAAGCCAGAATACCCAGCTTCTTGCCTTTCAATTCCGTGCCCGAATCGCCACGGAAGAATCCGCGGACCCCGTACACCAAAAGGCCGAAAACAAGTTCGGCCACGGCATTGGAGTTCTGTCCCGGCGTATTCATCACACACACCTTACGGGCCGTGGCAGCGTCGAGGTCCACGTTGTCGTAACCGGCGCCGGCGCGGACAACGATCTTCAGTTGTTGAGCGGCATCGAGCACTTCGGCGTCGAAAATATCACTGCGGATAATCACGGCATCTACCTCTTTCACCGCCTCTGTGAGTTGTCCTTTTGCCGTATATTTCTCCAGCAAGACAAGCTCCATGCCGGCATTTTCTATCACTTCGCGAATACCTTTCACAGCGATCGCCGCGAAAGGTTTGTCTGTTGCTACTAATACTTTTGTCATGGCTTAATGTTGTTTTTCAAATGCTTTCATCGTTGCGACCAATGCTTCCACACTACTTTGGGGCATGGCGTTATACAGGGAGGCACGGAATCCGCCTACCGAGCGATGTCCTTTAATCCCCACCATACCTGCGGCTGCGGCAAATGCGGCGAAACCGGCTTCCAACTCCTTGTATTCGTCCGCCATAACGAAACATACGTTCATGATCGAGCGGTCTTGCACGGCCACGGTTCCCCGGAAGAGTTTATTCCGGTCGATTTCGTCGTACAGGATAGCCGCCTTCTCAAGGTTCATCTTTTCGATGGCGCTCAAGCCTCCCAAAGTTTGATACCACTTCAAGGTTTGCAGGGCGGCAAAGATGGGGAATACAGGCGGCGTGTTGAACATGGATTCTTTTTTGATATGCGTCCGGTAATCCAGCATGGTCGGGATGGCACGTGCGATACGCCCCAGCGCTTCTTCGCGTACGACGACTAAGGTCACGCCGGCCGGAGCCAGGTTTTTCTGTGCCCCCGCGTAGATAACGTCGTACTTCGATACATCCACCGGACGGGTGAAAATATCGGACGACATATCGGACACCAAACGAACGTTCACATCCGGGTCGTAGCGCATTTCTGTTCCGTAAATCGTATTATTGGACGTGAAGTGGAAATAATCCGCATCTTCGGCCACCTTATATCCTTTGGGGATAAAGGTGTAATTGGCGTCTTTCGACGAGGCTACCACTTCTACCTCGCCAAACAGCCGGGCTTCTTTAATGGCGTTGGAGGCCCAGGTGCCCGTATCTAAATACGATGCCTTTTTGTTTAGCAGGTTGAACGGGACCATACAGAATTGCAGGCTTGCCCCTCCCCCCAGGAAAATAACCTCGTAACCGGACGGGACCTCCAATAACTCTTTCACCTTCGTCCGGGCCTCGTCGCACACGGCTACAAATTCCTTGCCCCTGTGCGAAACTTCAAGGATCGACAATCCCGTGCCTTCAAAATCGGTTACTGCCGCAGCCGAGTTGCGGATTGTGTATTCACTCAGGATGGAAGGTCCTGCTGAAAAATTGTGCTTCTTCATACTACTTGTCTTTTTTTTAATGTTATACGTTTTAAGAATATCTATCGCCCCACAGGCGTTTCATTTGTTCTGTCAGTTTTTGTTCGGCCGGATTAGCCTGCCCTGTCCATATTCTTTGCCCGGCGAGTTCGGGAGGCAGAAAATCCTGTTGTACAAAGTTGTTTTCGTAATCATGTGCATATTTATAGTTTTTGCCGTAATCCAATTCTTTCATCAACTTAGTCGGCGCGTTCCTCAAATGGAGCGGGACGGGCAGGTTGCCTGTTTGGTTCACCGTCTCCAGGGCCGTTTCGATGGCCTTGTATGCCGAATTGCTTTTGGGACTGGCAGCCAGGTAAACGGTTGTTTCCGCCAGGATGATCCGTCCTTCCGGCCAACCGATCTTGCGGAGCGCATCAAAGCAGGCATTAGCCAGCAAAAGGGCGTTCGGATTAGCCAGGCCGATGTCTTCGGCTGCCAGGATCAGGAGGCGTCGGGCGATAAACTCCGGGTCTTCGCCTCCGGCCACCATTCTGGCCAACCAGTAAACGGCGGCGTCGGGATCGCTCCCCCTGACCGATTTGATAAAGGCCGAGATGATGTCGTAGTGCATCTCTCCCCCCTTGTCGTAGGCGGCCGGATTTTCCTGCAAACGTTCCACCACTTTGGCGTCGGTTATTTCCACGGCATGGTTTCCGTTTTCGGCGCTTACCATTAGGTCAAGTATATTGAGCAGTTTGCGTGCATCGCCTCCGGAATAGCGCAGGATGGAATCCGTTTCCGCCAGGATAATTTTTTTCTTTTTCAACACCGTGTCGTTGGCGATGGTTTTGTGGAGCAGCGTCAGCAGGTCGTCTTTATCGAGCGACCTGAGCGTATAGACCTGGCAGCGTGACAAAAGGGGGCGGATCACCTCAAACGAGGGGTTTTCCGTTGTTGCCCCGATGAGCGTCACCAGGCCCGTTTCCACGGCGCCCAGCAAGGAATCCTGTTGCGACTTGCTGAAACGGTGAATCTCGTCGATGAAAAGAATGGGGGACACTGCATTGAAAAAGCGATTACTTTTTGCTTTATCTATCACCTCGCGCACATCTTTCACGCCTGAACTGATTGCGCTCAAGGTATAGAACGGGGCTTCCAGGCGGTTGGCAATAATCTGCGCCAAGGTAGTTTTCCCCACTCCCGGTGGCCCCCAGAGGATGAAGGAGGGGACCCTTCCCGCTTCGATCATTTTACGCAATACTGCGCCTTTCCCCACCAGGTGTGTTTGCCCGATGTAATCATCCAGGTTTTTGGGCCTCATTCTTTCTGCCAAAGGTTGATTCGTCGTCATATTGCAAAATTCATGTTTTTATCCGAAAAAGAGCCGCAGACGTAAAGTACCGCAGCTCTTTTTGCAAAATAAAAATACAGGGACCTGCCCTAAGAGGGTATCACAAGCGGTTTGCGGAACCGAGTACTTCTTCTATTTTGTGTTTGTAAAGTTTTTTGGCATTGTCTCGCGCCGGTCCCAGGTATTTACGGGGGTCAAATTCGGCGGGTTTCCTGGCAAATGTTTCGCGGATAGCGGCCGTCATGGCCAGGCGGCTGTCGGAGTCGATATTAATTTTGCAAACGGCCGAACCGGCGGCCCTGCGCAATTGCTCTTCGGGGATTCCGATAGCATCTTTCAGGTCACCTCCATAGCGGTTGATGGTCGTCACTTCTTCCTGCGGGACGGAGGAAGCGCCGTGCAATACGATGGGGAATCCGGGAATTCGTTTTTCTATTTCTTCCAGAATATCGAAGCGCAAGGGGGGCGGGACTAAATTCCCGTTGGCATCCCGGGTGCATTGGGCCGGCGTGAATTTATTGGCGCCGTGCGAGGTGCCGATAGAAATAGCCAGCGAATCGCAACCGGTTCTGGTAACAAATTCTACCACATCGTCGGGTTCCGTATAGGTATGGTGTTCGGCGCTTACTTCGTCTTCCACTCCGGCCAGTACTCCTAATTCTCCTTCCACGGTTACGTTATAGCGATGGGCATACGCTACTACTTTCTTTGTCAGCTCCACGTTTTTGTCGAACGACAAATGCGATCCGTCGATCATTACGGAGGAGAAGCCCATGTCCACGCAGTTTTTACACAATTCAAACGAATCGCCATGATCCAGGTGCAATACGATTTGGGGATTTGCGCATCCCAGTTCCCTTGCATATTCCACGGCTCCTTCGGCCAGATAGCGCAGCAGGGTTTGGTTGGCGTAATCACGGGCGCCCTTGGAGACTTGCAGTATCACGGGTGATTTTGTTTCCGCCGCGGCTTGGACGATCGCCTGCAACTGCTCCAGGTTATTGAAGTTGAAGGCTGGGATTGCATATTTGCCCTGCATGGCCTTTGCGAACATTTCCTTTGTATTTACTAATCCTAAATCTTTGTAATTTACCATTGTCTTATCTGTTCTTATGTTAGTAATAAAAAAATCTTGCCAAAGATAAAAAGAATCGTGTAAACAGATACGGTTCCGTATGGGTTTAATTTTTGCAAGTCACGCCTATGGAGATGACGCGCGGGTCGAGGTCTTTCAGGTATTCGTCCCAGCGGACAAAGAGGTCTATTGAGGTGGTGCGGTTGAGGCGCCGGACAATTCCCCCCTGGAAACGCAGGCGAACTGCGTCGTAGCGTGTTTCCGGGTCGTTCAGGTTGGTTGAGACGTCGCACGAGAGGAAGGGTTTCCAGGGTTTTCCCCAGGGGGAATACTCCGCCTCCAGTTTGTTTTTCATCCCGTAGCGGGGGTTGATGCGGTAGCTCCCGCGCGATTCGTTGCGCAAGGTTTCCTGAAGCCGGATACGCCAGGAGAAAGTGAGGGGACCTAAGCTGTGACGATAGGATAAGTTCAGAAAAAAACGATGCCGCGATTCGTATACATGCTCCTCGCCGTACAGGTAAATGAAGGCATAGTACAGGCCTATTTTCACATGCCTTCTCCCCACGGCGTAGTCTATCCCAAGGCTCCCGGAGGCACGTTCGGGAAGGGGTCCCCCGCTTATCAGGCGCAGTTCTTCTTCCAGGGAGAGACTCAGGCTCCGGTAGAGGTCCCTTTCGGTAACCAACGACAGCAACATGCCGCCTTCGGTTCCCCGTGCCTGCTGGGAGCGCAGTCCACAGGAAAAGAAAAGGAGAAGGATTCCACAGCCTGCCAGCCTTCCGAGCATATCGCTTAGGGAAATTTCGTGATACCGTCTATTGTATTGATTTCGTCCGTTTCCGATTTATAATACACCTTGAGGAAGGCTGCGTCACGCAGGAAATCAATATGGCCGATTTCCACTCCGGTAATGTCGAGACCCGTACGCAGTTTCAAATCGGCAAGCAAGTCGGGATAGTTTCCCGGCTTTATCAGCTCGATCTTCTCATAGAGAATGATCTTGGAGGATGTATGCTTCAGCAAACGGACGCTTTCCAGCAAACGGATGATGAGCAGAAACAGTAAGTTGACCGCCACGATGGAGACGTAGGGCGTCTCCATGGACAAACCATTGATCACCGAGATGCCGATGATGGCAAAGAGATAGGTCATCTCCCGGATCTGCACCGTTTCGGTCCGGTAGCGTATCATTCCGAAGATGGCAAAAAGCCCCAGGGCAAAACCGATCTGCATCGGGATGTTCTGCAAGAGGTAGAGAAGGAGGAATACGGTCACGCCGAAGAGCATGAACGTAAAGTAATAATCCCGTCGGCGACTTTTGCGGTAGTAGAAAAAGCGGATGATGACCCAGCATACCGCCAGGTTGAAGGTAAAACGAAGCAGGAGCATCCACAGGTTTTCCGCATCGAAAACCTCCACCCCCATGAAGGTAAGTCCTTTTTCGGCAAGTTCGGCCGCATGTTCGGCTGCTAATTCGGGATCGGTAGCGGGGGGATTCATTGGATTCATCGGATCAGTTTATTTATTATGTGCATTTTAGTTTTGAAGCGGTTGCATTTCACCTCCGGGTTTGTCAGGAAGGTGCCGATGCAATATTTGCTGAACGAGCGGGGGTGGATGCGCAGGCTAAGGAGCAGGGCGCCGAAGTCGGAGCGGCAAAGACGTTCCTGTTTCACTTCCAGGACCATCAGTTTGTCGAGGGCGCCTGATTTTCCTGTCTGCGGATTTACGAACCGGATACGGGTATCCAGGGTGATACGTTCCGTGTGGCGGGCGTTTACGAAGGTCATGCGATGGAAATCATTCTCCATAACGGGGGCGAGACGGCCGGCCTCGAGCGGCGAGTGACATTCCAGGAAAGCCCTTGCTTGGCCCAGGTCCTCCGTTGAGGAGATCTTCTTATGGGGGATGGGCAGTCGTTTTTTGGCTGTTCGTCCGCGGTTGTTTTTCTCTTTTATTTCGAGGAAGGACCTTTGGGAATCGAGCCAGGAGCGGATACGGATTTTCTGCCGGTTCAGTTTTCCGTTTTGATGCATGAGGAAGAAAGTCCTTTCCGGCGTGTCGAAATACTGCGTGGCATAGCGTGCTATCCGTATCCCGTTTGCGCTTTGTATCCGAAAGAGCGGCTTCATGGCTTCGAGCAGCGGGGGCAGGAGCGATACCGGGGCGAGGAATTTGGTGTCTATGCGGTCCGTCAGCGCCAACTCCTGCATTTCTTCCGGCCCAACGGCGACAAAGTCATTGATAAGAATATTCATAGATCTTGGTAGAATAGAGTTTCCCGTCCGGGTTGTAATTGTATTGGATCTTTTTGCGTCCGTTTTCGAGGTATTCATACTTGCGGATGCGATAGAGTTTGTTTTTGTCGTTGTAGACATTTTCGCGGATGCATCTTCCATGGTCGTCGTACTCAAACGTCACCCTTTCTCTCAGGCCGTAGACGGCA
>JAITKB010000011.1 GCA_031278605.1 Tannerellaceae bacterium | reverse complement strand
GAGAGAGTAATATAATATTCGACATCAACAAATTACAAGCCAAGAAATACAAGAATTCCGGAGCTTTTTTCGCGCAAAAAGGAAAGATTGCTATGTCGAGTTTTTCTCTCATGATGGATAGTTTCTGATGAAAACACTACAAACTTAAGGAAAATATCCATTCAACAGGTGGTGTATGTATGCAAACAAATCCACCCATCCCCCCACAAGAACGGTTCGGTTAACGAAGGAGGAAATCGGTGAGTTGGCCGCTCAACTGAAGGAGCGAGATCTCACACAGCTTGGTGGCAAACTCGGCGATGGATTGTCGCTCTTCGGCGTTGAGCAAACTGTTCTGCGCCTCGCGGAGCTGGATGCCGGAAAGGTCGCCCAGGCGGTAACGCTCAATGGCAATGCGGAAATTCTCCTGCGCCGCCACCCGGTTCTCTTTCTCCAGGCTCCATAGATTGAGGTTGTTTTCGTAGGCCATCCACTGGTTGCTCATCTCGGTGCGCAGGGAAAGTTCCAGCTCCCGGCGCTGGAGTTCGGTGTTTTCTATCTGAAGGCGGGCGTTGCGCTGCTCGCGCTTGCGGTTGAAACCGTCGAAAAGGCTGAAGCCCACCGTAAGACCGTAGCTCGCCCCCCAGCGCGGCGCCAGGCCGGTCATCCCCACCCAGTTGGTCGTATAGGTGTACCCGGCGTTGAGGCGGAGGTAAGGGTAGTTGCGGCTTTGCGCCTTTTTAAGGTCGAGCCGCGACAGGCCGGTATTCCTTTGAGCAATCAGCAGGGAGACGTTGGTCTCCATGGTTCTTTTCCACAACTCCGCCTCGTCGAGGAAAGCATTGGGGGAGATGGTGGAATCCTTCAGCAACACAAGCTCCTCCGGATTCTCGGCCCCCATCAGGCGGTTGAGGTTGGTGCGCGAGCGATGCACCATCTCCAACTGGTTCAAAAGGGCGGAGCTGTCGGCATTAAAGTCCACCTGGGCCTGCTGGAGGTCCAGGCGCGACATGGAACCGATCGAATACCGCTCCTCCACAATACGCAAACGCTCCCGCGAAAGAGCCAGGGTGGATGACAGGTTGCCAAGGCGCGTCCCCTGGCGGATCAGATTATAATACTCGCCGGAGATCTCGGCAATCAGATCCTCTACGGCCAGGCGGGTGTTCAAGGCGCCCAAGGTGCGGAGTTCCTTCAAGCGGGCATATTCGGCCTGGATGCCGAAGCCGTCGAAGATCGTCCAAACGACACTCACCCCGGCATTGGCCGCCTCGGCCTCCTGCGTACCGGAAAACCCCGTGCTGAGATCCGCCGAAGGAAGGTAACCGGCATGGCCCGGGGTGGCGTTGTTCTTAGTCACCACCTCGTCGTTGCGCACGATGCGGATGGAGTAATTACGCTCCAACCCCGTTTCAAGGCATTGCTTCAGGCTATAGGTCTGCTGGGCATC
The DNA here is from genome assembly GCA_031278605.1 of Tannerellaceae bacterium. Taxonomy (GTDB): domain Bacteria; phylum Bacteroidota; class Bacteroidia; order Bacteroidales; family Tannerellaceae; genus DFXE01. The sequence goes on along the minus strand of JAITKB010000011.1, from coordinate 50,617 downwards.
GGCCGCCGGGGCCGAAAACACGAAGAGACAGAGAAAAAGACAGGGACAGAGGAAGTGTTTCATAGGGTGTGCGCATTGGACCGCTTGTGCCGGTCGGTGGATATAAAGCTATACATGGCAGGTACTACAAAGAGGGTGAGGAAGGTCGACACAACCATCCCCCCGATCACCGCCGTACCCATGGCAATGCGTCCCTGCGCCCCTTCGGCAGCGGCAAAAGCCAAAGGAAGCAGACCCAGAATGGTGGAGGCGCTGGTCATCAGAATCGGACGCAAACGCTGGGCCGATGCCGTACGGATGGCCTCCGCCTTGCTCAGCCCGGCTTCCTGGCGTTGGTTGGCAAACTCTACAATCAGGATGCCGTTCTTGGCCACCAGCCCAATGAGCATGATGAGACCGATCTGGCTGAAGATATTCATCGTAATGCCCGCCCCGCTCATGAACATCAGCGCCCCGGCCAGGGCCAGGGGAACGGTGAACATGATCACCAACGGATCCTTGAAGCTCTCAAACTGCGCCGCCAGCACCAAGTAAATCATACACAGGGCAAGAATCATGGCAAACATCAGGCTGTCGGAACTTTCGCGGAACTCCTTCGATTCCCCGCTCAGGGCCGTGCGGAAGGTCTCGTCGAGCACTTCCGAGGCGATGCGGTCCATCTCCGTGAGGCCGTCGCCCAGGGTGTATCCCTGATTGAGGCCGCTGGATACGGTGGCCGATACAAAGCGGTTATAGCGGTAGAGTTGCGGCGGGGCGACGCTCTCCTGCAAGTCCACCACATTATCCAGCTGAATCATCGACTGGTTGTCGCTCCGCACATAAATCGAACGCAGGTAAAGCGGCATGTTGCGCTGCTGGCGGTTGATCTCCCCCAGGATCTGGTATTGCTTCCCGTTCATGTAGAAGTAACCCATGCGCTGTCCGCTAAGGGCATATTGCAGGGTTTGGGCAATGTTGCGGGTGCTCACCCCCAGAAGCGAGGCTTTGTCGCGGTTGATCTCTATGCGCGTTTCGGGCTTGGTAAACTTCAGGTTCACGTCGGCCATCCGGAACACCGGGCTTTCGTTCACCCGGTAGAGAAATTCGGGCAGAAACTCCTGGAGCTTCTCAATGTTGCCGGCCTGCAACACATATTGGATGGGCATCCCTGCCCGTCCGCCACCAAAGGTGGAGGTCTGCTGCACGAAGGCGCGGGCACGGGTCTCCTTTTGCACGGCCACGGACAACTCCTCGGCGATTTCCATCTGCGAGCGTTTGCGTTCTTTTATGTCTGTGAGCACCACGTTCAGGAAGCCGTTGGAGTTAAAGGTACGCATCATGTTTGAGCGCTTTTCGGGCACGAGCGAATCGGCAAGCTGCTCGATGCGGTCGGCAAAGTCGCGCACAAACTCAAAGGTTGCCCCTTCCTGCCCCCGCAGGTTGATGTTGATCTGCGAACGATCCTCCAGCGGGGAAAGCTCGGAAGGGATCTGCCTCCAGAAGTAACCGACGGCAATCAGCAACACCCCCTCGATCGCAACAGCCAGCCATCGCCTCCGAAGGAAAGCGTCCAAGCCCTTGGCGTAAATCACATTCAGGCCTTCAAAGGCCGGCTCGGTCTTGCGCGTAAGCCAGTTCTTTCGCGTTCGGTGTTTCAGCAGTTTGGTCGCGAGCATGGGGGTAAACGTCAGCGCTACGAAGGCCGAGATGATCACCGCCCCCGTAATCACGATGCTGAACTCCTTGAACAAACGGCCCGTCATCCCCTCCAGAAAGATAATGGGCAGGAAGACGGCCACCAACGTAATCGTAGTAGACAGAACGGCAAAGAAGATCTCCCGCGAGCCTTCCATGCCGGCTATCCGGGGATTCATCCCCCGTTCAATGCGTACGTAGATATTCTCCGTCACCACAATGGCGTCGTCCACCACCAGCCCCACGGCCAGGACGACGGCCAGCATGGTGAGGACGTTGATGGAAAACCCCGAAAGGTACATCACGAAGAAGGACCCGATGATGGACACGGGGATCACGGTTACGGGCACCAGCGTTACGCGCCAGTCGCGCAGGAAGAAGAAGATCACCAGCACAACGATGAGAAAGGCCACGTAGATGGTTTCCTGTACTTCGTTGATCGAGGCGCGTATGAAACGGGTATTGTCGTAGACCATTTCGATGGAGACGTCCTCGGGGAGATCCTTGCCGAGTTGTTCGATGCGGTTGTATGCTTCGTCGGCAATCTCGATGTGGTTGGCTCCCGGCTGGGGGATGATGACGTTGATCACCATGGGCTCGCCGTTGCGTTTAAGGAGGCTCCGCAGGTCTTCCGGGGCCAGCTCGGCGCGGCCTACGTCCTGGAAGCGGATGATGTTGTGTTCGTTTTCTTTGATGATCAAATCGTTGAACTCCTTGGCTGTCTGCATCAGGCCCAGGGTGCGGATCGAGAGTTCGATCGTATTGCCTTCGATGCTGCCTGAGGGGAGTTCGATGTTTTCGGCCTCCACCGCGTTGCGCACGTCCAAGGGCGTCACGCCGTAGCCGGCCATCTTCACCGGGTCGAGCCAGAGACGCATGGAGTAACGTTTTTGCCCCCATATATCCACGCCGCTCACGTTTTGTATGGTTTGCAGGCGTTCTTTCACCACCAGTTCGGCGATCTCGCTCAGCTCCATCAGGGAGCGTTGGTTGCTGCGAATGCCTATTTGCATGATGGGGGTTGCGTCGGCGTCGGCCTTGGACACGGTCGGGGGGTCGCAGTCGCGGGGGAGGTAACGCTGGGCGCGTGAAACCTTGTCGCGCACGTCGTTGGCCGCCGTTTCCAGGTCTACCGAGAGTTCAAACTCCACGGTGATGCGGCTCATCCCCTGGCTACTCACGCTGCTGAGGGAGCGGATGCCGGGAATGCCGTTGATGTTTTGTTCCAGGGGTTCGGTGATTTGGTTCATCACCACCTCGGCATTGGCGCCGGGATAGGTGGTTGCAACGGAAATAATCGGCTGATCCACGCTGGGAAACTCACGCACGCCCAGGGAGCGGTAGCCGATCAGCCCGAAGAGCAGGATCACAATCACCAGCACGGTAGAGAGGACCGGGCGTTTGATACTTAGTTCGGATAGGGTTGCCATGGGAGGGTTAGTTGAGTTGATCAATCACTACGGGCATATCCGTGCGCAGCTGCATCACCCCGGTGGTGATCAGCGTATCGCCCGGCGTCAATCCGCTCAGGGCCTGCACATGGCTTTCGGTACGCAGCCCGGTGGTGATTTCCGCCGGCTGTGCCCGTCCCTGGCGGTAAAGGTATACGATGCTTTTGCCCATCTCCGGGATAATCGCCTCGCTGGGGATGGCCAGGGCGTCGCGTATTTCCTGTTTGGTGATCTCCACCGAGAGGTATCGTCCGGGCTGTATGGCTCCGTTTTCATTGGGATAGGTTGCCCGCACTTTGAGGCTGCGCGTGACCATGTCCACCTTACTTTCCACGGCATAAACCCTGGCCCGGAATTCGCGCAGGACGCCGTCGGAGGTCTCCATGGCAAAGGACACCACCGTGCCTTCCTTCACATCCGAGGCATAGCGTTCGGGGATAGAGAACTCGATCTTGAGCGGGGAGATCTTGGTGAGTTTGGCAATCACGGTAGCCTGCGTCGTATAGGCTCCTTCGCTCACCGAGCGCAGGCCGATGATCCCGTCGAAGGGTGCGCGCAGCTCGGTTTGTGCCAGTTGGGCTTTGACCAACTCGACGTCGGCCAGGAGTTTCTCGTAATCGGTGGTGACTTGTTCGAAAGCTTCCTGACTGACGGCGTCCTTTTCCAGCAGCGTACGCTGGCGAAACACCCGGTCGCGCGCCAGGGGCAACTCCGCCTCCAGTTTTTTCTGTTGTGCCTGAAGCGGTTTGTCGTTGATCCTGGCCAGCAAATCCCCTGCCTTCACCCGGGAACCTTCCTTGAAATAGATGGCAACGATTTTCCCCGACGATTCAAACGAAAGATCCACCTCTTCATCGGGTATGGTGCTTCCGGTAGAGATAATTTTGTCGCTCAACACCTGGGGTCGTATGACCTCGGCCTGGATGTTAAGGGCCGGTCGGCGAAGTTCTCCCCCCCCCGGGGGGTTTTCATTCTCGGAGTTGCTGCCGAAGGGCAGCCTGTTTTTTACCGAAGGGTAGATCATCATTCCAATGACAAACAAAACCACCACACTGATTACACTCCACTTTATCCCATTTCTCATGATGCTGTATATTTTTGCTTTCTAAGACTAACGGAAACGATAATGGTTTAAAATCCCATCGTTGGCGTCCGACCCCTCGCGCTTAGTTTGGGGGTGCGTAAGGCAGATCACTCGATGAGCAGGCTCCAAAACTTTTTTTTCAAGGCAGATCACACAGTGAGAAAGCTCCAAAACTTTTTTTTCAAGGCAGATCACTCGATGAGAAAGCTCCAAAACTTTTTTTTCAAGGCAGATCACAGGGTGAGAAGGCTCCAAAACTTTTTTTTGAGAGGAGATCACAGGGTGAGAAAGCTCCAAAACTTTTTTTTGAGGGCAGCTCACACGCTACAAGGGTCAAATTTCCTACATAAGGGCTTCGACATCGCGCAGGACTTCCGAAAAGATCCTGCCGGGCACCTCGCTTATCGCCAGCGGACGCATCCCCCTGCGCTCAAAGAAAACAATCCGCCGCAGGATGGACGCCCCCAGGTCCGTGAGGCTGAGCGCCTCGGACTGCGTCTCAATATGCACGGCCACATCCTCCCTGAAATACACCTTTTGCCACCGCTCCGGATCAACCGGCATCCAACGACGCCCTGTCAACACCCCGGCCATCCGCTCGGTCAAGATGCGTCGGCCCGTATAACCGGGGCAAGACCCGGCGGCGGAAACCTCCCCCTCCCCCACGGCATAACGCTTGCGGAAAACCTGCTCCAGAGGCTGCTCCATCCCCCGGCTACGGAGGAACTCCTGCCAGAGGTCCAGGGTTTGGGCCTCGTGGAAATCCACCGGATGCGCCAGGTAAACCTCCCCCGAAGGATCCTGGGCAAGCAGTTTGCCGTCCGGGGTTTGCAGCCCCCCCTCGGTATAAAGCCCCTGGTTCCCTTGGGGGGTGATGAAAACCAGCGTCTTCAGCCAGGGCCATACCAGCGGGTTCTTGCGGAAAGCCTGCAATTCGGAAATCCCAAAAGGAGTGCGCTCGTCCAGCATCCGCTCCAGCATGTTTTGCGAACCGGAGAAAAGCATCCCAAGGCGTTTGCGCATCTCCCGGAGCTGCACCACGTAGGGATCTTTCCGCAACTTATTGGGGATATGAATCAGTTCCTTGCCGGCCTTGAAGAAATGCACCCCGGGCTTGCCCGCCGCATCGACCCTCAAACAAACCCGCACCCCGTGGATCGAATGAAAGGCAAACAAAGGCTTTATCTGCTTAAACGAACGGGTTTCCATCTGCCATATCAGCCTTGAAACATCGCCCAGCCCGGCATTGCAGGCCAAATTCAGCAAACCCAGCTCCACGGCCTTCTTCTCGTTCTCCTGACGCTGGGAGCCGAAGCGTTTGCTCTCCCCAAGATACCGGAGGAAGTAAGCATAACGCTCCGTCAAATCACCCTCGGAACGTCTATTCAAGGGGATCACCCCATAGCGCATCAATAAATCCCTGTTGCGATTTTCCTCCACCTGCCGCCGAACCTCCGGGGCCGCCGGCTTTCCATTGGCCGCATCCAGGAAACGCAAAAGACGCCCATAATCACTTCCGGAGGCCATGCCGGCCGCCGCATCCAGGACCAGGGCGAAACGTTTGGCCCCCATCTCCCGGTGCGCCTGCCGATACCAGTGCACATCGAACGCCCCCAAACAAAGATCCTCCCTGCGCATCGGACTAAAACGCGCAATGAGCGCCGCCGTTTCCGTATCGCAGCGCTCGTTCATATGGGCATGAAAAAAGCAGGCGGCCGACTGCAATCCCTTCCACCCGCTACACTCCTCCACCAGGGGCAACCATTGCGGAGCATACACGGCAGCTTCTATCAAGCGTTCGTGGGAGATGTTCGCCCCTTGGGCCAAATCCGACAAGCCCTGCGCCGTATCCGTCTGCGCCGGATAGCATATGCGGAGCAACCGGGTCAATACCTCCTTGCGCGTATAAGTAGCCGTATAATAAAAATCCGTCCGCCCGAAAGGCTCCTGCCCGAAAGCTTTCAAAATATCCGTCAACACCCTGGCTCCCTCCACTCCTTCCAGCTTCATGGCCAGATGCGACACCTCCGTGGGTTCCTCCCCCCGGCTCAGTTCGCGGCTTAGGATATGCTCGGAAAGTTGCCTCACCAGCTTCTTCAAAGGGGCGAAATCCGTTTCTCCGTAAGCCTTCAGGCGATTTCTCTGCCAGGGCTTCAGCCTGTGGAAAAGAAAGGCCGAGGCCAGATGCAAGGATTCCTCCGCATTCACCCGGTTTTGCAATTCCCTCCCCAGCTCCGCTTCCGATACAAGCCCCAGGCTACAGGCCTTGGCGAAATCAAAAATGGAAAGCGGCGCCTTGCCGAGCGCCACCGGCGGATGCGTAGTCAAGTAATCCGATTTCCGGTAAAACTGATAGCGGAGCATAAAGTACGCGCCGAAGGCCTTTGCCGAATCTTTTCGCCCAAAAGCCCCGGACATCCAATAAGCAATACAACTGTGCTGGTGCACAAACACCGTACGAAGCTCCTTTTTCCTATACGTTTCGTGCACGAACTCCTTTCGGGCATTGGCCTTATCGAGCAAGGGCACAAAGGAGGCCAGGATGTTTTCGGCCACGGAACAGGCATAGGCCTCGTCCCTGTTTTCTTCGCCCAGCAAGTGCAGGATGTCCTGCACGGTATGCATGTAAGGAAGTTTGGCCAGCGCTTTTTTCAGCCCGTGCAAGTCGAAACCGTAAAACCTTCTGATCTCCGGCAAAAACTCCTTGTTCATAAATTCGTACACCTTGTAGCTTGTCCCCTCTCCCCAATTCGTGGCGAGGGCGAAGAGCAGTTGCAGCAAGGCGGGATAGTCGCCGATTTCCGTTCGGTAAAACCCCCTCCACACCTCCGGGAGCGGATAACAGTCCAAGCGGTGTCGATTGTATTTTGCGTCTTTCATCTCCTCCCATACGTCCCCCAGCCGGCAGCTAACGCCACCAGCCGTGACATAGACATGATGCGCATGGCTCTCTATCAGCGCATTCAATTTCTCAAACAAGGAAAAAGCAGCAGGCAACGCATTGCCTATCCATTTATTAAGCAAAGGGGTTTGGAGCAGCGGGAATATCTTTTTTACATTAAAATCCGCATCAGCCTCCACGACAGCCAAAGGAAGATCGTCCTTCATCTCGTGCACATCCGCCTCATCAAACATTTCGTGTTGTGTTGTAGTATTTACAAACAGTTGCATTGTTTTTCTTTTTTAGGGTGTAGTCTATGCAAATATACAATTTTTTCACCGCTCACCCCAGCGCCATCCATCGTCCGACTTGCGTCGTGTTACGGAGGTTGTTTTACGGATTTTCCAGCCACCGGCTGATTTGTTTTATGATCTTTTCTTTGGTCTGCTCCGGCATGTTGCCGATGCGTGCGCGGTGGTTGCCGCGGGGTTGGAAGAAAAACCGGGTGTTTTTCTTGTGAGGGAAGTTGGGGGCGTGGGCGGCGCTCCAAGGGTCGAACTCGCCGTAGATGAAGATGATTCTGGGGTCGTTCTCTTTTAAGAAACGGTATATTTTATGGTATAAGGCGGGGTTGAAGTTCGTCTGTTCGGCGCCAATGGGGAGCATGAGTTGCTTCAGGTATCCACCGGCATGTTGGATTGTGAGGTATTTTCGGAAGGGACGGGTGTCGTAGCCGTAATAGCCGAGTTCCTTGGCTGCTTGCAGAAAGAAGGTGGCGTTGGGTTGGTTCTCGGCGAAATAGTCCGGGCCGGAGATGTCCGTCAGGTGGTCGAACAGTATTTGGTCGGAAGACGTGAGGGAGGGGATGCCGGCAATGGGCGTTCCCCATTGCCAAAAGGCGAAGGAGTATTCCAATACACAGTAGTCCAGTATCTGGGCGAGGGGGAGGCGATAGGTGAGGTTTCTCTCCCGGCTGAAGGTTTCCAGCATGGGGAGTATGGATTCCTTGCGTTTGAGGACTTCGACTTGAAAGGCTTCTATCTTGCGGCGTTCGGCCCTGGAGCCAACTTTGCGCAGGAATACCTCATGGCGTCCGTCTTCTAGGCCGCGGCAAAGCGGGGCAACGTAGGGAACGGAAAAGTCTACGTCGTTGGGGTAAAAGGCGAGATAAATCAACGAAGTTTGTCCGCCCTTGCTGATGCCGGAACTGATCCATTTGCCCGGATAAAGCTGGCGGAACGTGGTGGTGATGTGGTGCAGGTCGGATGCGGAATTTTCGGCCGTGAGGTATTCCCATTCGAGAGCGGATTCGGGTACGGATTCCTGGAAGTAACGATGCTCTACGAACACAACGTTGGCCTCCAGGAGGCCCGACAGCTCTTCCCGGTAGTGGGGCGAGAGTGCGTAATTGCCTCCATAACCCTCGGTTACAAGAACAGTGGGGCGGTTGTCACCCAGGTGGCAAACAACCACACGCTGAAGGAAGCTGCCGGCCTCGGGGTGTTGGTGATCTATGGGCTGACGCACACGCAGGAGGTACTTTTCGGGATAATATTCCGAGGTTAATTCTTCTATGCGGCTGATGTCTTTCAGCCGTTCGAGTTTTCCTTTCAGCTCGCCGGCGAAGGATTGCAGCGAGAGGAGGAAGGAGAGGGTCAGGAGTAAAAAGGAGTGTCTCATTGGGATGTTAGAAAATTTTAAAGTGATAGCCTTCCGCCTGCAGCCATTCGATGGAGCGAGGGAGGGCTTTTTTCATGTTTGCTTCGGCCTTGATCGAGTCGTGGAAGACGATGAGCGAGCCGTTTCGCGTGTATTTCTTCACGGTGTTGAACACGCCATTGGGCGTCATGTGCGGGCTGTAATCGCGGGTTACGACATCCCACATGATGATGCGGTAAGAGCGGCTCAAAAGGCGTACCTGCGGGGGGCGTATATGTCCGTGCGGGGGGCGAAAGAGATCGCTGGGGATGTAGGCGGCGGCCTTTTCCACGTTGGCTGCGTAGTGCGAGGTTGGGAGGAAGAGGCCCTGTAAGTGATTGTAGGTGTGGTTGCCGGTGCGATGCCCCCGTTCGAGGATCATGCGGTAGACTTCGGGGTGTTTCCTCACGTTATCCCCCACGCAGAAAAAGGTAGCCTTCACCTGGTATGCATCCAGGGTATCCAAAACCCAGGGGGTGATTTGCGGAATGGGACCGTCGTCGAAGGTGAGATACACACACTTCTCTTCGGTCGACATTCTCCAAATCACCCCCGGAAAGAGCGCCCTGTAAAGGGCGGGCGGTTGTTCGATGAGCATATCAGTCTTTTGCGACGACGGAATATTTTATACGGAACTCATCGAAGACCTCTTTGTATTTGAGGACATATTCCGCTTCGTGTCGTTCCCCCATGCGTACGGCTTCCTGCAGTACCATGAGGTTTTGTTCCAGGAAGGTCCAGGCGGAGCGACGTTGCGAGGAGTTCAGGCGGAAGCACCAGTTGAGATTCTCTACGGCTGTTTGCGCCATGGCATCGTAGAGCGCTTCGGCTTTTTCGTTTGCTTCCAGGAGGTAATAGTACTCGGCAATATAAACCAGGCTATAATCCGGCGGGATGTTTTCCAGGGGTAAGACCTCCATGGCTTTATCCAGGACGCGGAGGGCTTTTTCGTTTTCGCCTTCATTTATCAAGGTTCTTGCCAGGGGGGCAAACAGATTGATCCGATAGGCTTTGCACATGCGCAGGATGGTTTCGTCGAGGTAAACGCCGGGCTTGTTTACGTTTCCCCATTTGAATTTGTTCATCACGTTGTCGTACATTTTTTCCGAGTTGATGGCCAGGGGCGAATCTTTGGTAGCCAGGGGGACGATTTGGTAAGCCATTCCGGTTTGCTGGAAATAGTTATCCAGGTTCACGTACTGGTCGGAGGCAACGGTGATAGCGTAATAGATGGGTCGCTGCCAGTGATTTGTTTGCAACATATCGAGGATGATCAACTCCTGTTTGCCGAGCATGCTTTTGTTTTGCAAGTCGATCGGCATCTCCTTCAGCATATAGGGCAGATACTTGGCATTGAGCGTGGCGGTGTTTGCCACGACCTCCGAGTCCACCTTGTAGATAAGCGTTTGCGAGGGGATATGGTCTATACTTTGGACATATCCGGGCACTTTCTTATACTCCGGGGCGTCGGATTGCACCCAGTCCAGCGCCAGTTTCAGGTCGATGGGCTGTTGTATGCGCGGGAGGATATAGGCCACGTCCCGCGTTCCTTGCGCATAATCTTTGTGTTCCCACGAGATCGGCAGAGGCTGAGATTCATATGCCTGACGTTTCATTTGGTCGATGTACCAATCCGTTTGCAGATAGCTGGTGTTACACACCCTCACATCGGTACGGATGCCTTCCACTTCCTGTGCATACCAGAGCGGGAAGGTATCGTTATCGCCATTGGTAAAAAGGATTGCGTTCGGTTCGCAGGATTCGAGATAGTTTTGTCCGAAGTCGCGCATGGCGTATCGGTTGGAGCGATCGTGGTCGTCCCAATTCTGCCCTGCCATTTGTATGGGGACGCACAAGGCGGCCGCTGCAGCCACGACGGTGGCGGGGAAGGCTGGTATTTTGAGGTATTTTTCGAGCGCCTTTCCCAGTCCGGCCACTCCGAATCCGACCCAGATGCAGAAGGCGTAGAACGATCCGGCATAGGCATAGTCGCGTTCACGGGGCTGTTCGGGTGTTTGGTTCAGGTAGAGCACGATGGCGATCCCCGTCATAAAGAAGAGGAAGAAGGTGATCCAGAAGCTTTCGACGCCTTTTTTCCCCGAATACGCCTGGTAAAGCAATCCGATAATACCCAGCAGCAAGGGCAGCATGTAGTAGACATTATGTCCTTTGTTGTGCGCAATGTCGTAGGGCAACTCCTCGGAAGGTCCCACCCTGGGTTCGTCGATAAAGGGGATGCCGCTTATCCAGTTTCCGTTCAGCACTTCGCCTTGTCCTTGTATATCGTTTTGTCGTCCGGAGAAATTCCACATAAAGTATCGCCAGTACATAAAGTTGAGTTGATAATGGAAGAAGAAGCGCAGGTTTTCGGCAAACGTAGGCTTCATCACGCTGGTGCTTTTCCCGCACTGTTCGTACCGCACGGGTGTTCCTTTAATTTTCGCCCATTCTTTATACGCTTGCACATGGTTCGGGTTTGGACTGTGCATACGGGGGAAGAACATATCCAGTTCGTCCACCGTATCGTTCTCCCTTCTGTAGTCGGAGATATAGTAACGGTCTTTCTCGTTGCGATTTTCTTTGATGATACGGCTCCAGACGGGTTCTTTTCCTTTCGTCACCGGCGTACAGACGTCTCCTTCCCGTGCGTATTTCACATCCGACACATAGGTTTGTCCGTAAATGAGCGGGACTTGTCCATAGGATATGCGCGCCAGATAGGTACGCAGGGTAAACACGTCCTGGGGGGAGTGCTGGTCCATGGGCGTTCCTGCCGTTGAGCGTATGATAATCAAGGCATACGAGGAATACCCAACCACGATCACCAGCATGGAGAGCAGGATGGTATTCAGTATTTTGTTATTTACCTTTTTGTATTGAAAGAGGAAGATGGTCAGGGCAATGATCAGCAGGGCGCTCAGTCCGTATCCGCTTCCCATGAAGGGGATACCCAGCAGGGTTACCGAGAGGATGAAGGCGATTTTCATCTGCGTTGCTTTTATTTCGGGACGCATGGTCTCGCCGATAGCCCAGGCGAGCACGCCTCCCAGTATAATTATGTAGGCAAAGACGCCCGAATTATAGGGCAACCCCAGTAGATTGACAAAGAGAAGTTCGAACAATCCGCATACTTCAACAAGTCCCTGTATCACGCCGTACATCATCAGGGCGACGATGACACAGGAGATCATCAGGGCCAGGAGGGTTCCCTTCATGCTTGGGTTCTTACACTTCTTATAGTAGTAAACCAGCACGATGGCGGGGATGCAAAGCAGGTTCAACAAGTGTACGCCGATGCTTAGTCCCATGAGGTAGGCAATCAGGACGATCCATCGGTCGGCATGGGGATGGTCGGCTACGTCTTCCCATTTCAGGATGAGCCAGAAGACCAGGGCGGTGAAAAGGGAGGAGTAGGCATAGACTTCTCCTTCTACGGCGCTGAACCAGAACGTATCGCTGAAGGTATAGACCAGGGCTCCCACCAGTCCGCTTGCCAGCACGGCGATGATTTGTGTCGTCGGGATTGTTTCGTCTTCCTTGATGATCACTTTCCTTGCCAGATGGGTAATTGTCCAGAAGAGGAACAGGATCGTCAGTCCGCTGGAGAGGGCCGACAGGGAATTAACCATCCGCGCTACGTTGGCCGTGTCGCTTGTCAGTTGCGTAAACAGGTTGGCCGTAAGCATAAAGAAGGGGGCTCCCGGAGGATGCCCCACTTCCAACTTATAGGCGGAGGCGATAAATTCGCCGCAGTCCCAGAAGCTTGCCGAGGGTTCCATGGTCAGTAAATACACCGCAGAGGCTACCACAAAGGCAGCCCATCCGAGGACATTGTTGAGTAATTTATAGGTTCGCATACGTTTATAAGTGGATAAGATAATGTTTACAGAATTTTGTGTGTATATAGGAACGTATTTCCCTGCGACTTATTATTTAAAACGGCAGTTTTTGCGCCACGGGCGAGGCCGGGGGATCCGGGGGGGAGGGTCGGGAAACACGAAAGCCCGCTTTCTTTGCGGGCTTTGCGGGAGTGATTTGCCTGGGATTCGAACCCAGGACCCCATCCTTAAAAGGGATGTGCTCTACCGGCTGAGCTAGCAAATCGTCCGGGACATTGTTTCAATGATGTGGGTGCAAAGGTAAGGGATATTTTGACTTCTGCAATACCCGGCGGGCTTTTTATTTGTCGGCTTTCGGTGTCGGGGGATGGCTGTGAGTTCGTATTTTTGCAGGGAAATAAAGGTTTAACTTAATAAGTTTAGAATGAAAAAGACAGTTTATGCGGCAGTCATTTGCCTGAGTTTATGGATGCCGGGATGCCGGACGGAGGTGCGGGAATTTTGCCTGAGGGCTGAGGGACTTTCTGTCCAGGGGGAGATTTGGGCCTACGACATGGCCGGGGATGAGGCCCCGGATACGATACGGGTTCACGAGGGTGGATTTGTTTATAGGCGGGAGGTTGGCCAGGAGCCGCAGCTTTGGATGCTCACCGACGGGGCCACGATGATGTGCTATGTGATTGCCGAGCGCGGGAGTTTGCACCTGGCGGGCGACACGGGTTTGGTAACGGGTACGGCCTTGAACGATCGTTTGGCCCGTTTGCTTCGCCTTTACAGGGAGGTCGGCGCGGACCTGGAGGAGGAGAAATCCGCGCTTTTGGAACTTGTCGACGCCCACGACCAGGAGTTGACCCCGGAGCAGGCCCAGGCCCTGGAGGACCTGAGCCGGGAGCAGGCACAACGGGAGGAGCACCTCCTGCGCAGCTTCTATGCCGAGGACAAAACGACGATTCTGGGGGCCTTGGAACTGATTCTCCTTCAGGGACTGGTCTCGGACGAGGAGTTTGCTTCCCTTTACGCCGAGGGATCGGAGACGGTGCGGCGTTTCCCGCCGATTCTTCGCTTTTGGGAGCGTAGCGCGGCACGGGAGCAGGCCACGGTGGGATCGGACTATGTGGACATTCGGGGGGTTCATCCGAGTGATACGACCCAAAGCCTTTGCCTGTCGGATTTTGTGGGGAAGGGGACGTATGTTTTGCTGGATTTTTGGGCTTCCTGGTGTGCTCCGTGCCGAGGGGCGATGCCGGATTTGAAGCGTTTGGATGCGACCTACCGGGATCGCGGGTTGAAGGTGATCGGGATCGTGGTGAGCGATACCAGAGAGGATCACCTCTTGGCGGCAAACGCCCTGGGCGTCACCTGGACGCAGATTTTTGATTCCTCAAACGTTTCCGTTGCGCAATACGCCATTGAGGCGATTCCCCTGCTGCTTCTCCTGGATCCGAACGGTCGGATCCTGATGCGAACACACGATAAGGAAGAGGTCATCGAAAAGATCCGGCAGTTGCTGGGAGACTGAAAAACAAAATCCTGTCGGCAAACAAAGGAAATTATACTTTTTCGTTTGCAACACCCCAATTCTTCGCGAGAAATTGGGGTTTTTTGTTTGCAATACCCTTGGCAACCGCGAATTCCTGGGGTTTTTTGTTTGCAATACCCCAGGAATTCGCGAGAAATCATAGTTTTTCGTTTGCAACACCCCAGGAATTCGCGGGAAATCATAGTTTTTTGTTTGCAACACCCCGATTTCTCGCGGTTGCCGATAGTATTGCAAATGAAAAACCCCAGGAATTCTTGGTTGCCGAGGGTATTGCAAACGAAAAACGCCGGGAACCATCGGTGCCGAGGGTATTGCAAACAAAAAACCCAAAGAATTCTTGGCCTCCCGGAGATTGCGGAGACAAAAAAGGCTGTCCGTTGTGGGGGACAGCCTTCGGGCAGTTGAGGTTCGGCTGAAAAAAGTATTTATTTAATGGATCACATCGTATCTAACATTAAGTATTTGTAACGTGTGAGGGATTCTACAAAATAATAGTCGGCGTAGGTGAGGGGGACGTCCACTTCGGAATTGCCGGGGAGATGTCCCACGCTATGCATCAGGATAAAATCGCCGTTTTCCCCCTGCCTCGCCGTGTAATCCGGCGAAGCCAGCCTGCGCAACTGCGTCTCGGCCACGCGGCGGAAGGTTTCCCGAAGTTCCCCCTCGACATAACCGCTAAGTTCAATCAGCGCCGAACACATAATCGCCGCCGAAGAAGCGTCGCGAAGGGCATGGGGAATGTCCGGGGCGTTGAAATCCCAGTAGGGGATATAATCGGCCGGCATATTCGGATGCGACAAAAGAAATCGGGCAATACCCAGGGCCTGTGTCAGGTAGCGTTCATGGCCCGTTTCCCGATAGGCCATGGTGTAGCCGTAAAGTCCCCAGGCCTGTCCGCGTGCCCAGGCCGAAGCGTCGGAAAACCCCTGGTGCGTCTGTTTTCGCTGCGCCTCCCCGCTCAGGGTGTCGTAGGAAACCACGTGCCAGGAGCTGAAATCCTCCCGGAAATGTTCCTCAAGGGTCTTGTCCGCATGGGCCACGGCAAGGTCGCGGAAATGTTCCTCGCCCGATTCCCGCCAAGCGCGGAAAAGCAACTCCAGATTCATCATATTGTCGATGATTACGGCATAATCCCATAAGCCCCCGTTCGTATTGTCCCAGGAACGTATCAGCCCCACGGCGGGATGAAAACGCTTCAGGAGCGAAGCGGCCCCGGTGAGCAATACCCGGCGATAGAGGGTGTCGGAAGTCAGGCGGTAGCCGTTGCCGAAGCTGCACAGGAGCATGAATCCCAGGTCGTGCGTGCCGGTATTGTATTGTTCGGCCTCCACACGCCCGGTGTACAGGCGGGCATAGGAGAGGAGTTCCGGCTTGGGGTCGTTCTCATAGAGGTACCACAGGAGGCCGGGGAAAAATCCGCTGCACCACCAGCGGGAATCGCTGGTTTGCATCTCTCCATGGGCAAAGGAGCGCGGGAGCACGCCCTCGGCGTCGGCGTATTTTGCTGCCATCCTAAGGGATTTGGCCTCGGCGTCGGCCAAAGCCTCGCGAATCACTTCTTCCATGGGCTTTTCCCGGCTCGAAAGGCAGGATACGCACGGCAGCAGGGCTGTCAAGAGGAGGGAAAGGGTTGTTGTCGTTTTCATTCTATCGGGTTATCGGGTTGATTTATCGGGTGACAAGGTAGGTATTTTTTTGAATCTGCGGAATTGTCGGAACAACATCGCCGCCGTAAGGATCGAAGCCAGAAGATCCGAAAGCGGCGGACTGCTCCACACCCCCCAAATCCCGAAAAAGCGAGGCAATACCACCAGGCAAGGGAGCATGAAAAGCAACTGGCGCGTAAGCGAAAGGAAAATAGCCTCGCGCGCCATGCCGACCGAAAGGAAAAAGTTGGTGGCCACCATCTGGAAACCCACCAGGGGGAATACGGCAAAAACAATGTGCAGTCCCTCCACCGAAATCCGTATCAATTCGGCGTCGGAGGTAAACAGGCGGACGATCGGGGCCGGGAAGAGTTGGCAGATCAGGAATCCCGTAAGGGAAACCCCTACGGCCCAGGCAATGGTGAGCCTCGTAACCCCCAGGACCCGGTCCAAACGACGGGCGCCGAAGTTATATCCCGCAATGGGCTGCATACCCTGGTTGAGGCCCATGACAATCATGATGAAAAGGAACAGGATGCGGTTCACAATCCCATAAGCCCCAATGGCCATGTCGCCGCCATACTGCTTCAAACCCCGGTTGATCAGCAAAACAATCAGACTCGCGCAAAGATTCATCAGAAAAGGAGACAGGCCAATGGCAAACATATTGCGCACAAACTCCTTGCGCAAGCGGTAAATCCCGCGGCGAAAGTGCAGCAGGTTTTTCGGATCGGCAAAGTGACGAAGTTGCCAGGCAAGGGAAATAACCTGCGAAATAACCGTCGCCCAGGCAGAACCCCGGATCCCCCATCCGAAGCCGAAGATAAAGAGCGGGTTGAGGATGCAATTAATCCCCACCGAAGCCAGGGTGGCATACATGGCCATCCGGGGATGTCCCGAGGAACGAAGCACGGCATTCAGGCCGAGGTAGAGGTGCGTGACGAGATTTCCCATTAAAATGATCTCCATAAACTCCCTGGCATACCCCAGGGTCTGTTCCCCCGCGCCGAAGAAGTAAAGGATGGGGGTAAGGAAGTAAAGACACACCGCCGAAAAGCTAATCCCCAACAGGATATTCAACGTACACACATTGCCCAAGGCCTTATTGGCCCCCTCATAATCCCGTTGCCCCAGTTTCACGGCGATCAGCGTAGAGGCCCCTACGCCCACCAGGGAACCGAAAGCCGCCGCCAGGTTCATAAGCGGAAACGTGAGCGCCAGACCGGCAATCGCCAAAGGCCCAACACCCTGGCCGATAAAAATACTGTCGACTATGTGGTAAAGAGAGGATGCCGTCATGGCAATAATGGCCGGTAAAGCATAGCTTTTCAGCAAACTTCCAATGCGTCCGGTTCCTAAAATGAGGGGAGAGTCGTTTTCGGTCATCGTTTCGTGGGTTCTCTGTTTCAATTGAATCGTATGAATGTGGGCAAACTTACATAAAAAACCGTAAAACCCATGCTATCTTTGCAGCAATTTAAATGAAAACTATGAGAATAAAGGACAAAATCGACTTTCATCCCAAACTGTTCGTCGCCCTGAAAACCTACACCAGGGAACGCTTTATGGCCGATCTCGCCGCCGGAATCATCGTCGGGATCGTGGCCCTTCCCCTGGCCATCGCCTTTGGCATCGCCTCCGGCGTCAGTCCGGAAAAAGGACTGGTCACGGCCTTCATCGGAGGCTTCATTGTCTCCTTCCTCGGAGGAAGCAACGTGCAAATCGGCGGACCTACCGGCGCCTTCATCGTCATCGTATACGGCATCGTTCACAACTTCGGCCCCGCAGGACTGGCCCTGGCCACCATCCTGGCCGGCATCCTGCTCGTCATCATGGGAGCCTTGCGCCTGGGAGCCATCATCCGCTTTATACCCTACCCGATCGTGGTGGGATTTACCAGCGGCATCGCCCTCACCATCTTTACCACACAACTCAACGACCTCCTGGGACTGAACCTGTCCGATATGCCCGCCGACTTCCTCTCCAAATGGGCCCTCTATGCCCGGCATATCACCCGGCTGAACCCCTGGTCGCTGCTCATCGGCCTCGGCAGCATCGCCCTTATCCGCTATACGCCCCGGCTGTCGAGGAAAATCCCCGGTTCCTTAGTGGCCATTGTGGTGATGACCGCGGGAGCTTACGCCCTGCGCCACGCCCTGGGCGTCGATTCGGTACGCACCATCGGCGATCTCTTCGTTATCAATGCCTCCCTTCCCCAAGCCGAGGCCATACGCTTCAGTCCGGAAACGATCAACCGCCTCCTTCCCTCGGCCTTTACCATTGCCATGCTGGGAGCCATCGAATCCCTCCTCTCCGCCACCGTTGCCGACGGGGTAACAGGCGACAAACACCATTCCAATACCGAACTGATCGCACAGGGCGCCGCCAACATCGTCGTCCCCATCTTCGGCGGCATCCCCGTAACCGGCGCCATTGCACGCACAATGACCAACATCAACAACGGGGGACGCACCCCCGTGGCCGGACTGGTTCACGCCCTGACGCTCCTGCTCATCCTTTTGTTCCTAAGCCCCCTCACCCGCCACATCCCTATGTCCTGCCTGGCCGGCGTGCTTGTGGTGGTATCCTATAATATGAGCGAATGGCGCACGTTCCGTTCGCTCATGAAAAATCCCCGCAGCGATGTGTCCGTATTGCTCGTCACGTTTTTCCTTACCGTAATTTTCGATCTCACCATCGCCATTGAGATCGGGATGCTTATCGCCATGTTTCTCTTCATGAAGCGCGTAATGGAAACAACCAGCGTCTCGGTCACACGCAACGTCCTGGACCTGTCCTCCGAAAGCGAAGGAACGCTTTCGGAAGAAAAACTCCCCATACCCCCCGGCGTAGAGGTGTATGAAATAGATGGTCCGTTCTTTTTCGGCATAGCCAACAAGTTTGACGGCGTTATGCAATCCCTGGGCGACAAGCCCCGGGTGAGGATCATCCGTATGCGCAAAGTACCCTTTATGGATTCCACCGGACTGCACAACCTGGAGAGCCTGTTCCGTCTTTCGCAAGCGGAAAACATCCGTATGATCCTCTCCGGGGTGAATCCCACCGTGCGGGACGTACTTGCAAAAGCCGGATTCGACCAAAAAATAGGCGCCGGGAATATTTGCAGCCATATCAACGAAGCCCTGGCCAAAGCAACGGAACAAGGCTGAGGGAAAACCCCATAAAAAAACCCCGGAACCCACCTTTGCTGCCGCTCGCAAAGGTGG
Source organism: Tannerellaceae bacterium (assembly GCA_031278605.1). GTDB lineage: Bacteria > Bacteroidota > Bacteroidia > Bacteroidales > Tannerellaceae > DFXE01. The sequence goes on along the minus strand of JAITKB010000011.1, from coordinate 31,577 downwards.
ATTCCGGGGTTTCCTGCAGGTTTCCCTCAAAGAATCTGTTCCAATTCTCCCAGATTCTTTCTTATGTCCTCGTCCGAGAGCCGGTGATTGCCCAGGTCTCCGGCAAAATATTGGTCGTAGGCCGCCATGTCTATCAGTCCGTGCCCCGAAAGGTTGAAAAGGATGACGCGCGGCTTGCCTTCCAGCTTTGCCTGCTCCGCCTCCCGCAGGGCTGCGGCAATGGCGTGGGATGATTCGGGAGCAGGGATGATGCCTTCCGTGCGGGCAAAAAGAGTCGCGGCGTCAAAGGTTTCCAACTGAGGAATATCCACGGCTTCCACCAACCCGTCCTTGCGTAACTGACTCACAATAGCCCCCGCCCCGTGGTAACGCAGTCCGCCAGCATGGATATGCGCCGGTGCAAAACCGTGACCCAGGGTGAACATCGGAATGAGCGGCGTATAACCGGCTTCGTCCCCAAAGTCGTACTGAAACTGTCCGCGTGTGAGCTTCGGACACGATTCCGGTTCGGCAGCCACGATACGCAGAGCTTTCCCCCCCTTGAGTCTGTGGCGGAGGAAAGGGAAAGAGATCCCGGAAAAGTTGGAGCCTCCCCCAAAACATCCGATCACCACCTCGGGATATTCGCCGGCCATTTCCATCTGTTTCTCTGCCTCCAGCCCAATCACGGTTTGGTGCAGCATCACGTGGTTCAGCACGCTGCCCAGTGTATACTTACAGTTGGGCGTTTGTATGGCAAGTTCCACGGCCTCGGAAATCGCCGTGCCCAGGCTTCCCTGGTAGTTGGGCTGTTCGGTCAGGATCTTCCGCCCGGCCTTTGTACTCATGCTGGGCGAGGCGATTACCTGTGCCCCGAAGGTTTGCATGATGGAACGCCGGTAAGGCTTTTGGTGATAACTGACTTTCACCATATACACGGCCAACTCCAGGCCGAACGCCTTGGCTGCATAGGCCATAGCCGCTCCCCACTGTCCGGCTCCCGTCTCGGTGGTCACATGGGTTACGCCCTCTTTTTTGCAGTAATACGCCTGTGCCAGCGAAGAATTCAACTTATGCGATCCCACAGGACTGACACTTTCGTTCTTAAAATAAATGTGAGCCGGCGTATCCAGCGCTTTTTCCAATCCCAAGGCTCGCACCAAGGGCGTCGGTCTCCACACTTTGTACAGATCCCTCACCTCGCAGGGAATCTCTATCCAGGCCTCGGTCCGATTCAATTCCTGCCGCGCAAGTTCCCTGGCAAACAAGGGATAGAGTTCCTCTTCGCTCACCGGTTCTTTCGTTGCCGGATTCAGGATAGGGCGGGGTTTGTTCTCCATGTCTGCGGCGATGTTATACCATGCCGTGGGAATGTCTTTTTCCTGGAGTAAAAACTTTTTTGTTGTCATTATGGATTTTAATTGGTAAGTACAGGGTTATTCCCCGGCTCAAAGCGCCTTCTTCACATCGTCATTGAGCCGATTCAGGTCTTCAATGCGTTTAAGGCTGCCCTTTTTGTCCAGCAGGAAGAGCGCGGGCAATTGTTTTACATTATACAGGGCCGCAATCTGGGAATAAACCGATTCGGGGTCGCGGACGCAAATCCAGGGGAGGCGCGAGGCGATGTTCTTCCATAAATGCACATCGGCATCCAGGGATATCTGGTAGATCACCAGGTTGCGCTTGCCGTATTCGGCATGAAGCTCGGCCAGATCCATATTCAACTCCGCCGACCATTCCGACTGGTATGCGGTAAAGTTGATCAGCGCCACGTTTCCTTCGGCCACGGAAGAAAGTGCGATTTTTTCATCTTTCAGATTGGGCAACTCGATATCGAGGTAGTTGATTTCCGTGATATTTACAGGCAGATTTTCCGCTTCACTTGCCTGCCGCTGCTGCCGGATGATTTTAATGGATTGCAAGGCCAGGTTGTGCAGATGCCGCGTACGTGCACTTCCCGGATAATAATGGTCAAAACTGGTTGCTACGGCCCCGTAAGCCTTCGAATCATCCTTATTATACAAATCAAAGAAGAGCAATCCGTCGATCTGTTGGAACAAGGCAAAGTAAGCGGCGGTAGACATCGGTGTGGAATAGATATAACGCCGGGCAACCTCCTTGTATTCGTTGGCCACCCGGGCAATTTGCGTCTGGTAGGCCGTATCGGAGAGGAGGTTCCCGTCCCGCTCCTTTCTCAACTTCCCGATCGCCTGGTTGGCATCCAGCTGAGCCAGGGTAATTGTTTTGATAGCTTTTGCATTTTCGGAACCCTCCACGCTATAAGAAGTAGCAAACGTGCCGGCATCGGCGGCAAACGTCAGGGTCTCGGTAGAATCAATCGCGAAATTAATCCATTGGTTATTCAACCTGAGCCGGTAAAAATCCGGATACGAAGGGCGTGCACGTTTGAATGTAAACTTCCCGGCGGCCGTTAGTTTGACCGAATCCAGGGTTTGCACCGACGATATACCCACGTTTTCAAAATACAAAACCAAACCCTCGGCGTCGGCCACAATGCCTGTCACCGTAAAGTCCGAACCGGTGCAGGCAGTGAATAATCCGAGCAATGCGAACATCAATCCTCCGATTATCCGGCAAGATGCAACTATTTGTTTCATTTTTTTATCTATTGTGATTTTGTTGCAAATATACACTAATTCTCCAACCGGCAAAAAACCTTCACTTCCCCTTCAATCCTTTATCCCCTCATGGCCACCACCCAAACGGGTGGTTTCATCCCATGCCTGGTTTATCGAATTAATAATCCTTTCAATAATTGCGGATTGTCGGTAGTAATAAAATCAACACCCTGCGAGATAAAATATTGCATTTGCTCCACGCGGTTCACCGTCCATACGTTCACCGTAAGCCCCAGCTCCCTGGCTTCCCGTATCCATTCGGGATGTTCATCCTTCAACACCTCCCAGGCATAATCCAATCCCCAGTATCCTTCGTCTTTGAGTTCTTGGGGCGATTTATCGCCGTTCAGGTAGGCGACGCGGTGGCGGGGATCGAGGCGAATCAACTCCCGGCATACGTGCTCGCTGAAGGAAATGTAATCGATCTGCCCGTCGAGGCCGCTTTCGCCTACGAGCCTGACGGTTTCGCCTACGGCCTTCACATCGTCGTCGGCAGAATCATGCGGTTTGATTTCTGCAATCAGCCGCGTTGTTTTTTGCTTTCCGACGATAGCAAGATACGCCTGCAAAGTAGGCAGGGGTTCTTTGTTTGCCAGACGCAGTTGCGAGATTTCTTCGTAGGTAGCGTCTTGGATAAAAACGCCCTGGCAGTAATCGTCGTGATTGAGAACGAGCACACTGTCGCGCGTGATCCACACGTCGAATTCCGACCCGTAAGCACCCATATCAATCGCGTTCTTGAGGGAAGAGATGGAGTTCTGAGCAGAACCTAATTTGTCCCAAAAGCCACGATGGGCAATGATTTGTGTTTGCGCCTGTATGCCGGCAAGGCTACACAGGGCCAGACATACGATAATCTGTAATTGCTTTATTTTCATCTGTTGTTCCTTTTTAATTTATTAATTTATCTTGCATCAGAGTCTCGCCATCATTTGGTTGAAAGCGCTTCATGCGTTTGGCGCTTATCCCCAGGGGGCGATTCCCAATATTGTGTTTTATCCCTCAAAGTTACTCTTTTTGACGGACAATCCCGACAATATGGCAATGCCGTTTCAAATCAAACCCATTTTATACGAAAAGGTTGAATGATTCCCGCAACATTCGATTCTTACGAAAAATGAACTATTTATCCTCCGCCACAGGCTGTGTCGGAGGATAAATATTACCGAAGAAAGAGGTCGTGTTCCCTACTCAGAGGTTCATGCGCCACTCTGTCCCTTCTTTGGTATCTTTTATTTCAAAACCGAGGGTTGTCAATTCGTTTCGTATCCGGTCGGAGGTTGCCCAGTCTTTTTTGTCTTTTGCCTGTTGACGGATGGACAGGAGAAGTTCCATGGCTTTCCCGAAGGCTTCTTCGCGGAGGTTATGCTGCGTTGGGGTTTCGGCTTCCATCCCCAGGATGTCGAAAAGAAAAAGGCGGAACAGATCCCGAAGGTCCCGGAGGTCGCCGTCCGAAAGGGCTGTCTTTCCGTCTTTGGCGGAATGGATGATGTGCGCGGCTTCAAAGAGGTTGGAAATGACTACCGGAGAGTTCAAATCGTCGTTCAGGGCTTCGTAGCATTGGGCGCGGAGGCGGGGGATGCGGGGAGACGACGCCGAAGGAGCGAGTTTGCCTATCCGGGCGTAGGCTTCCATCAGGCGCGCCAGACCCTTTGCGGAGGCTTGCAGGGCTTCGTTACTGAAATCCACGGTGCTGCGGTAGTGCGCCTGGAGGATAAAAAAGCGAATCGTCATGGGCGGATAGGCCTGGGTGAGCAAGGGGTGCGAACCGGTAAAAAATTCCTCCAGCGTGATGGCGTTGCCCAGCGATTTGCCCATCTTCTGTCCACCTATGGTAACCATATTGTTGTGCATCCAGTAGCGTATCATCTCCTCTCCCTGCGAGGCCACGGCTTGCGCTATCTCGCATTCGTGGTGCGGGAAGATCAGATCCATGCCTCCGCCGTGCAGGTCGAAGTGTTTGCCCAGGTATTTCCTTCCCATGGCCGTACATTCACAGTGCCAGCCGGGGAAGCCGTACCCCCAGGGCGAAGGCCAACGCATGATATGCTCCGGTTGCGCCCGTTTCCAGAGGGCGAAGTCTGCGGGATTGCGTTTTTCGTTCTGCCCTTCCAGGCTCCGGGTAGCGTTGAGCATGTCTTGCGGGCGACGTCCGGAGAGGACGCCGTAGGGATAGTCCCGGTTGTATTTATTTACGTCGAAGTATACCGAGCCTTGGTTCTCGTAGGCGTATCCGTTGCGGAGGATTTCGCTCACCAACTCTATCTGCTCCAGGATATGCCCCGAAGCGTGCGGCTCGATGCCGGGGGGCAACACACCCAGGGCGTCCATGGTTTTGTGGTAGCGATTCAGGTAATGCTGTACGATTTCCATTGGCTCCACCTCTTCGAGGCGGGCTTTTTGGGCGATCTTGTCTTCCCCCTCGTCGGCATCGTGTTCCAGGTGGCCTACGTCGGTGATGTTGCGCACGTAACGCACCTTGTATCCCAGGTGTCTGAGGTAGCGGAAAAGGAGATCAAAAGTAATGGCCGAGCGGGCATGACCCAGGTGTGCATCGCCGTAAACGGTTGGTCCGCATACGTACATCCCTACATGCGGCTCGTAAAGGGGAACGAAAAGTTCCTTTTTCCTTGTTCGTGTATTGTAAATGTTCAATGTATGTTCCATGATGTTGGCAAATAGCAAATATTAAATAGGGACACAAATGTAAGCAAAGGAATCGTATCTCCAACCCGGCGCCGCCTGTAACAAATCGCCCTCCTTATCCGTCTTCTTTTACAAAGGGTCCTGATAAAGGGACGTTTTAATTTTAAACGAAGGATGCGTATGATAAAGAAAATAATAGATCGTAAATGATGGACGCCGCAGGTTTCAAACAGGAATTTCTTCCGCTTCATCCCCGGCTTTATCGCCTGGCTTATGCCCTGACGGAGAATAGACGGGATGCGGAGGACATCATTCAGGAAGCTTACTGCAAGCTGTGGCGACAACGCAAAGAGCTGTCGCATATCCGCAATACGGAAGCTTTCTGTGTGAGGCTGGTGAAAAACCTTTGCCTCGACTTCCTTCATGCCACGCGACATGAGAGGGACCGAACATCCCTCGACAACCTCTCACAAGCCGACAAGTGCGCATCGCCGGAAACGCAAACGATGGAACGGGACGAAATAACCCTACTGCAACAATGGATCGAACAACTGCCGCTCAACCAACGACAAGTGCTCCGACTGCACGGCATAGAGGGTTGCTCGCCCAAGGAGATACAACAACTCACAGGCCTCAGCGCCGTAAATATCCGCGTGCTGATCTCCCGGGCACGGAAAACTCTCCGGGAACAATACAATAAATTGAAAGAGTATGAACGAGAAAGATTTTGACCGCCTCCTGAACGAGGCTTTGAACATCCCCATCCCATACGGGCTGGCCGAAAGGCTGGAAAAACAAATCGAACAGCAGGCAGCGGCCGAAAAGAATCGGACTCCCCATACGATTTACTACCGGCTGATAAGCCTTGCCGCAATCGTCCTGCTGGCTATCGGTATTTTTCTGCAAATAAACAAACAGCCGCATACGCCAACCGATACCTTCACCGACCCCGTAGAAGCGACGCTGGCCGCAGAACAGGCCCTGGGGTTCATGTCAAGGCAATTGAACCGGGGGCTGGACCGGATAACATACGCCCAGCAGGAGTTTGAAAAAGCAAACAAGACATTGGAAAAATATTTTAACAAATAAAAAAAAACGAAACCATGAATGTAAAATGCAGTATCCTCGCCGCCTTGTGTCTGCTGTGCTCCGGCACCGCCTTGGCGCAAAACCAATTGTTCGATCAATATGCCGGAATGGAGCATGTCACCTCTGTCTATATTTCAAAAGCCATGTTCGACATGATACCTGCCATCGGCGACATCGGCTTGAGCCTGACGAACATGAAAGGAAAAGTAGAATCCCTCCAACTCGTTTCTTCCGAACAGAAAGAACACATTCTACGGATGCGAAAGGATTTCTCCCGGCTCGTAGAAAGCCGGCACCGGGAACTCATGCGCATACGGGATGGAAAAGCAAACATCATTTTCTATGCCGATCTGGATGCCGACCAGGTGAAAGATCTCCTCATGCTGGCCGATACCGACAGCAGTTTTACCGTTATCCAACTCAAGGGAAACTTCTCCCTGAGGGATATTCAGGACATTGCCGTTGGAATGAATAAATAAGGGACGGAATTCCTCCATGAGCAAATAAGCGGCCACCTTTGCTCCAAAAGAATACGGGGCAAAGGTGCTGAAACGAATAGTACAAGATAGGATTGACCTTATAAGACACCGGAGATTCCCCATGTTTTTAAAGAGACCTGCCCGGAAGCGACTTTCGATGTGGTGAGCAGGGAGAATCCGGGAAGTTGGATCATTGTGATACGGAAATAGACGTATGCTGCATCTTTCCGGCGATACACAATGTATTTTTGTTGTACAAACATGAATCCTTTAATTTTATGAAAAACAAAATCATTTACACCCTTTTTGCAACGGCCGGTGTGGTCTTCGGCGGGTTAGCCTGCGAAAGATGCGGGGAAATACTCGTGAAAAATCAAATACCGCTCAATGTAACGTATGCAGGCCTAGACGAGGTGCGCTTGCTGGACAGTCCCTTTAAACACGCCATGGAGTTGAACGCCCGGTGGATGCTGGAGTTGGAGCCGGATCGCCTTCTGGCTGATTTCCGTAAGAACGCCGGCCTGGTCCCAAAGGCGGAGTCCTATGGAGGATGGGAAAATTCGGGCATCGCCGGGCATACGTTGGGACATTATCTCACGGCGGCATCGCAGCAATATGCCGCAACAGGCGATGCACGCTTTAAGGAACGAATCGATTATATCGTGGCCGAATTGGATTCGTGCCAGATGTATTTCGTGAATGGATTCATCGGCGGCATGCCCGGTGGAGACAAGGTGTTCAAGGAAGTTAAAAAAGGCATCATCCGGTCCAAAGGTTTCGACCTGAACGGTGTTTGGTCCCCCTGGTATAACCTGCATAAAACCATGACGGGCCTGAACGCCGCCTATCTGCTCACAGGAAACGAAACGGCACGGAAGGTGTTGATCTATTTTGCAGATTACCTGCAAGACGTGGTGGCCGGACTCTCCGATGAACAGGTGCAAACCATGCTGGAGTGTGAGTACGGGGGAATGAACGAAGCCTTCGCACAGGTGTATGCCCTCAGCGGCGATAAAAAATACCTGGATGCTTCCTATATCTTCTACCATAAAAAGTTGCAGGACAAACTGGCCGAAGGCGTCGACGCCTTGCAGGGATTACATTCCAATACGCAGATACCGAAACTCATCGGTAGCGCTTTGCAGTATCAGCTTACCGGGAATGAGCGCGATCGGAAAATCGCGGATTTCTCCTGGAACACCCTCGTGGAGCATCACTCCTATGCCAACGGCGGGAACAGCATGGGCGAATACCTTTCCGTGCCCGATAAATTGAGCGACCGCCTGGGAACAAACACCTGCGAAACCTGTAATACGTACAATATGCTGAAGTTGACACAGTACCTCTACCAGTGGACCAACCATCCGCGCTACCTTGATTATTACGAACGGGCCTTGTATAACCATATCCTGGCTTCGCAACATTCCGGCGACGGACGTACTTGCTATTTCGTATCGTTGGGCATGGGCACGAAAAAGAATTTCTACGGCAAGGACAACAACTTCACCTGCTGCATGGGGAGCGGATTTGAGAATCATTCCAAATACGGGGAGGCGATCTATGCCTACGGCAACGACCAACAGTCGGTGTTTGTAAATCTCTTTATCCCCTCGGTGCTCACCTGGAAACAAAAGGGCATCGTCCTGAAAATGGAAACGGCCTATCCCGAGAACGGGAGAATACGCCTGCTGCTGGCGGAATGTCCCCAAGGTGAAGAAGCAAATATCTGCCTTCGCTATCCTTCCTGGTCAACGGCAGGGGTTACGGTCAAAGTGAACGGTGCGAGGCAAAAGATCTCGGCCTCTCCCGGTTCCTTTATCTCCATTCGACGCAAGTGGAAAAAGGGCGACAGGCTGGAAATGCTTCTGCCCGTGCCGATCTATACGGTTTCCATGCCCGATAATGCCGACCGGCGTGCGGTGTTTTACGGTCCGACGCTTTTGGCCGGTGTTTTCGGAACGGAAGAACGCTTACAGGGGGATATCCCGGTATTTGTGTCGGAAGAAAAGAGCATCACCAACTACATAAAACCCCTTGCCGCACAGCCGCTCACTTTCACGGCTTCCTTGCCCGGGCCGTCCGGCGAAGCCGTGGCCATGATTCCCTTCTATAAGGTAACCGACCAATATCAAACCGTTTACTGGGATGTGTATTCGCCCGAGGAATGGGAAGCGACCGAAGCGAAACGCAAGGCCGAGGTGGAACGTCTCGCCGCCCTGGATAAGCGAACGCTGGACTACATCGTCCTGGGGGAGATGCAGCCGGAACGCGACCATGGCCTCGACGGCGAAAATACACGCACCGGCGAGGGGTATCTCCGCAAATACCGCATGGCCTACGAAGGCGGGTGGTTTGCCTTTGACATGAAATGCAATTATGCCGACCCCGTGCGGCTGATCCTCACCTACTACGGGGGAGATTCCAAGAAATATTCCTTTGAGGTCGAGGTCGACAAGCGCTGGACAACCACCGTGAACCTTACCCAAACCCAGGACGGCTTTGTGGAGTTCCCCTTGGATATTCCCAGGGAGGTCACAAGCGGCAAGGAGAGCCTCCGGGTCACATTCCGGGCGGGCGCCGATACGCGGGTATCGAACATTTACCATTGCCGCCTCATCAAAAAGTAGCAAGACCGGCGCCGTCGGGGGGGGGAGGGTTCTGCTTAAAGCCGGAAGCCGATACGGAAACCAAGGGTGAGACTCACGCCCCGGTAGCTAAGCGTGTTGAGATCGTTGTCGGGATAATACTTCTCCTTATCGTATAGCGAGTACAGGCGTCCGAAACCTGCGTAGACGTCTATCAGGAAATGGTGCGAAGCACGATTCTGAACCCCGGCGTAGAAGTTCGTTCCGAAGCGAGTGAAGCGCTGCGATTCATCCACAGACTCCCAAAGGGGCTCCCAATAGCGGAGCCCTTCTTCTTCGTAGGAGGTGTATCCGGGGATGATCCGGTCGTATTTCACCACAAACCGGGCGGCCGACACTCCACCCGACACATAGAAGATGCGGCCGAAGGGGAAATACTTGTAATTCGCCTCCATCCCGGCCCCCCAGGCATTGTGAATGTCGCGCGTGGTATCCCATAAGGTCCAGAAGGTATCGTTGCCTTCCACGTAATATCCGATGGCGCTTAGCTGCAACCATTGGGCGGGGGTTTTCAGTTGTCGTTCGTAGTCGATCCGGAGGCCGTTGTTCACCCAGTAAAGCGGTTGGAAGGCCAGGGTGTTTTTGTATGATTTGGGAAGTGTCTCCTGGGCTTCGGCCCTGGGGTGGATCAACAGGCAGAGGAGAAGCACAAGGGCTGTTGGGGTTGTTGTTTTCATGCGTGTTATTTGTTGGGGGATACGGGGAGTTTGCTGACAAAGGAAAGTTTACGGCCGGTGTAGTCAAACTGATACAGTCCTTTGTCGGAAATCAGCAACAGGAGGCCGTCTATGGGGATTACATCATAGGATTCCGCCCCGGATGTTTCGGGAATATCGCTTATATCGTCCATGAGGAGCGGTTGCGCGGGATTCGTCACATCGTATACCTTGAGCCCATTGTCGCATACGAAGAGCCGGTTTTGGTCCACGCCCAGTCCTTTGGGGTGTTTCAGGGCGGATTCCGTATGTACCAGGCGGGGATTCTGCAGATCGGAGAGTTCGTAGACGTGGAGTTCGTTGACCGAGCGTCCGCAGTGGATGCTCTCCGAGTTGAGGGTCACGTAGGCGTAGTTGCCCGAGGCCACCACCGGGTCGCAGGCCGTTATGTGCGAGACATAGCCCAGCATCCGGGGGAAATCGGGCCTGGTGATGCTGTAAATGTACATCCCCGTTTGCGATCCGAGAAAGAGAAGGCTGTCTAGGGGGAAGATGGTTTCGATGCCGAAGTCCATGTATTGCTCTTTCCCGTTCGGGGACTGGGGGTTGGCGGCGTCGGAGACGTCAAAGGTCTTCAGCCTGTAACGGTCCACGGTATAGAGGTAATCGCCCGTGAGTGCGAAGCGCGCCATGGAGCCGGCCTGTCCCGGGGAGGTGTCCGCCGAGCTGCCGGGGGAGGTGGTGGAGGCGATTTCGCATCCCGTGAGCAAGGCCGTCAGGGCGAGTATGGTGAATACGGAATAGCGATTCCTTGTTGTTTGGGGTGTTTGCATAGGTTACGGGTTCTTTTTCCATTCCACAACGATCATATCCTCTTCCCGCGGAAGGTAATACGCGAAATTATCCGGCGCCGTCGGGGGGGGGAACACGTCCCGCAGGCGTTTGGCGACTCGGTGGTCGGCCAGGTCAAAGGCCACCAGGTCTACGGCATTGTCCAGATAGAGGATCCGGTCTTTCGCCGCCATATCCAGGCATCCCGGCGCATAGACAAAGCCCACCTTGAGGGGTTGTTGGGGGTTGGTATTATCCACGATGTGCACCCCTTTGTAGCGTTCGTTGATGAAGATCAGCGACCCTTTGACAAGGATTTTACCGGGGTTTACCAGGTCGCGGTCTCCATGTTGGTAAAACACGGATCGTTCCAGGTCGGAGAGTTTCATCAGCACGGGTGAATAACCCCCCTGACTATAGGGCCTTGTTCCTGTGTCGGAGGAATTCGAAAGGCAAACAAGGGCAAACAGGAAGAATCCTGGGATGAAGCAAGCATTTTTCATTTGTGTCATGTATCGTATGGTTCATACCAACAAAGATGCAGCCCCTTCTTCCATCGCTGCATTGGGTGTGAAATATGGCCTGGGGGGAGATCACCCTGTGTGCTTGCCCCAAAACTTTTTTTTTAAGGGAGATCACCGTGTGAGCAAGCTCCAAAACTTAGTTTTCAAGGGAGATCACCGTGTGAGCAAGCTCCAAAACTTAGTTTTCAAGGCAGATCACCGTGTGAGAAAGCTCCAAAACTTTTTTTTCAAGGGAGATCACCGTGTGAGAAAGCTCCAAAACTTATTTTTGGTCGGAGCTCACAGGGTGAGAGGGTTCGTTTTCCTTCGCTGGGGTCTCCATCAGGATAAAACGCCGGTAGTAAGAGAGGCAAAGCGTGGTAAGGGGTAAGGCGATAATCAACCCCACGAATCCCAGCAAGGAACCCCATATGGACAACGACAGCAAAATAACCGCCGGGTTCAGCCCCATGGCTCTTCCCATGATCCGGGGGACAAGGATTAAATCCTGAATACCTTGCACAATCGCTAAAACCAATAACGACAAACCGAAGATCACCCAAAAACCCTGCCCGCTTTCGGCCGCTTTCAAGAGACTGAGCAACACCATGGGGATCAAACCAATGACCTGAAGGTAAGGAACCAAATTCAACAGGCCGATGAACAACCCCAGGAGAATGGCAAGCGGAAAATCAATGACCCGGAAACCAATGGCAAGCAAAATGCCGACACACAGGGCAATCAACGACTGACCGCGGAAATAACGCTGCATACTGCACTCCACATCATAGGCCAACTCCTGAATGAACAAACGGTATTTGTCGGGAATCAAACGGATCCAACCGTTGCTGATCTTCTCGTAATCCAGCAAAATGAACACAAAATAGAGCAAAATGACAAAGAGAATGGTCACGCTAAACACAATCGAGAAGGTATTCGACAAAAGATACCACAGCCTGGGGGCTATTTCCCTCAGGGTGTCAGGGAGGTTTTCCTTGCCAAGCAGCTCGAAAAGGAGCGTCGGGTTGAAATGTTCGCGCACATAATCCTGCCAGGCTTCCGGGATCAAGGCAAGATAACCGTTGCCCTGACTTTGCCGCTGCAACCACTCCAGGGCCTTTTCCGTCTCCTGGACAATGGAGGGGACAACGATCAGAAACACAAGCAACAAAATCAACCCCAGGGAGACCAATAAGGCCGCAATCGACCACACGCGGCTCCTTAAACGAAGCCGGTACTGAAAGAATTTCACCACAGGCTGAGTGAGGTAGGCCATCAGCCAGGCAATCAAAAAAGGAAGCAAGGCATTGCGGAGCAAAGTCAACAGGTAAACAAGCAAAGCAATGACGACCAGGCTGAACACCATGCGGCTCACGCGGTCGAACGTAAAGGGTTTGTCGAACAGGGGGGTCATAATGAACGTATTTTATCTTTTATTTTATCTTTGTCTACAAACAAAGATAAAGCAAAGCAGCACATGAAAAACAAAATCCCAACGATACTTCTCCTCTTCCGGCTCGCCGCGCAACTCCTCGCCGCACAGCCGCCCCAAGCCCTTGCGCAGTTTTTGGATAGCCCTTTCATGCAGGGAGCCTCCTGCGCCTTCCTGGCAAAAGAAATACACACAGGAGAGATCCTTTACGCCCATGAAGCGGACAGAATCATGCCGCCGGCTTCGGTCCTGAAGCTCCTCACCACGGCCACCGCCCTGGAAGTTTTAGGCCCGAAACACCGCTTTGCAACAACCCTGGAATACGATGGCGCGCTAACCGACCGGGTCTTAAGGGGGAATCTATACATCCGGGGCAGCGGCGACCCGACTCTGGGCTCGGCCCACATCGCACCCGATCGCAGGCGTTATACGCCCGACCAAAACAACTTTATCTCCCCCTGGGTGGAGGCGCTCAAGGCGCAGGGCGTCCGGGAAATAAGCGGCTCGGTCATCGCCGACGAGCGTATCTTCGACAACGAAGGCGTTTCCATGAAATGGCCCTGGGAAGACCTGGGGAGTTACTACGGCGCCGGGTGTTACGGCCTTTCGGTTTTCGATAATACCTATGAACTCCACCTGCGTAGCGGACGAGTGGGTGAGCAGCCGGAGATTCTATTCTGCCTCCCGGAGATTCCCTCCCTTGGTTTCCACAATCACCTGCGATCTGCCCGGATCCCAACGGACAGTTCCTACCTTGTCGGCGCTCCCCTGGCCCGGGAACGCTACCTGTATGGCGCAGTGCCGGCCAACGAACACGACCTTGTCCTGCGGGGAGACATCCCCGATCCGCCTCTTTTCCTGGCTCAGTACGTTGACCGTCGCCTGCAGGAGGAAGGCATTGCCGTTGGTGGACAACCCACCAGCTTTCGTCTCCTGGGTCTCTTGCCGAAAGAGCCTCAGGCGTCCCAAAAGGAACGCAAAATACTCGCCACAACCTACTCGCCGCCCTTAAGCGAGGTGGTGCGCATCACCAACCAACGAAGTCATAACCTCTACGCCGAGGCTTTGTTGAGAACATTGGGCCTGAAATACAAGACGAAATCCAACGAGGTGATTTCCTCGGCAGAAAAAGGGATCCGAACGATACATGCACACTGGGAAAAGAAAGGATTGGACACCTCCGGCCTTTGGATGTATGATGGCTGCGGCTTGGCTCCGGCCGATAAGCTAACCGCATCTTTCATCTGCAACCTGCTTATATACATGGCAACAAAGTCCGAACACTCGGACGTCTTCCTCTCCAGCCTGCCCCGGGCCGGCATGGAAGGTACCGTATCGGGAATCCTCAAAGCTACGGCCTTGCAAGGGAAAGCCCTGCTGAAAAGCGGGAGCATGAGCCGCGTGCGAACATACGCCGGATTCATTACAAAAGGCAACAAACAATATGCCGTTGCCCTGTTTACCTGTAATTATCCCTGTACGATGCAGGAGATTACAAAGGAAATAGAAAAACTTTTACTTGCACTTTTCTAACCAAACAATCCGGCCTCATTTGATGACCAGGGAACGTTCGTTCAGAAAATCATTGAACTTCTGTTTGTAAGTTTCCGAGATGGGGATGTATTCTTTCCCGAAGACAATGCGATTGCGGTCGATTACTTTTATTTTCTCCAACTGCACAATGAAAGAGCGGTGTACACGGATGAACCGGCTGGCCGGTAATAAATCTTCCATGGTTTTCATGCTCATCAACGAAATAATCGGACGCCCTTCTCCTTCGATATAGATCTTCACATAATCTTTCAGGCCTTCTATATAAAGGATTTTGCGCAATTCTATCTGGATCAATTTGTATTCGCTTTTCACGAAGATGGTTTCGGCTTCAACTCCGGCAAGGGGCGTTTCTGTTGTTTTGTCTTCCTGCTTATGAAGCATTTCATACCATTGCAAGGCCTTATTGGCCGATTGCAGGAAGTCGGGATAACTGATCGGTTTGAGTAAATAGTCCAAGGCATTTACCTTGTAGCTATCCAAGGCATAATGTCCGAAGGCCGTAGTAAAGATAATGCGCGTATCGTTTCCGATAATGCGCGAAAACTCCAGTCCGTTTAATTCGGGCATCTGAATATCCAGGAAAAGTACGTCAATGGGTTGTTCTCCGAATTGCGCGAGGGCTTCCACGGCGCTATTATAGACTCCTGTCAGTTTCAAAAAGGGCGTTTTGTTCACATAGCTTTCTAATAAACTGACGGCTAAGGGTTCGTCATCAATAATTATGCAGGTGAGTATCATTTTGTGCGGGCTTTTCCTTTGTTTGTCACCGGGGAGATGACGTCTTCGGGTAATTCTTCAAATTTGCTGTCATCCATTCCGTTGTGTTGTTGTTTCTTTAAGTCGGAAATATACTGTTGAATATCTTTATCCGTACGCAGTTTTTTTATTGCCATCTTCGCCGCATTCTGGTGGGATTCTTTCTTCGAATAACCGCTACCTACGCCTATTTGTCGGTTGAGCAAAGTGATCTCCGTTTGAAATACCGGGTTTCCGTCGTTGTCCATAAACGATTCTATCAGGTCAAATACTATATTCAGTTTGTTTTTCTGGCTCCATTCGATCAGGGCTGATTTGAAATTCACTTCTTTACGGGCGATATTATCCAGATTGATGTATTCTTTGATTATCATAGTATCCACAAAGTGGTAGCATTTCCTATAACCTCGATCCAAATAAATAGCGCCTATCAATGCTTCCAGCGCATTTCCGTACAAATGATTGTTATGCGAACTAAGCCGGGTGGAATAGATCACCATTTTATGCAGTCCGAGCTTTACGGCTATATGGTTCAGATTTTCCCGTTGTACAATTTTAGAACGGGTGTTCGTAAGATAACCTTCCCGCCGGTTGGGGAAATATTTATACAGGATATCCGCTATGATGGCATCGAGTATGGCGTCTCCCAGAAATTCCAGCCGTTCGTTATTCAACCATTTACCCTTGTTGGATTCCACGGCTGAGGATTTGTGCAGGAAAGCCTGTTCATATAAGGCTATGTCGTGGGGATAAAATCCGAGTAACTTATATAAAGACAAATAAGGCTCCTTCCTTTTATTCATCTGAAGCCTTATCTTTCTATGTATGTAGTCAAACACGTTAAATGATCAAGATATTATCTCATAAATTTTTTCACAATGATACTCGCGTTGTGTCCGCCAAAGCCAAAGGTGTTAGACAAAGCTGTGTTTATTATTCTCTTCTGCGCTTTATTGAAGGTAAAATTCAGGTTATAATCAATTTCCGGGTCATTGTCGCCCTCCTCATGGTTGATGGTGGGAGGCACGACACCTTCTTTCACGGCCATAATACAAGCGATTGCTTCCAAAGCACCGGCAGCTCCCAGCAAATGGCCGGTCATGGATTTGGTTGAACTGATGTTTAGCCGATAGGCATGTTCGCCGAATACGTCTTTTATCGCTTTGGCTTCCGAGATGTCGCCCACAGGGGTAGAGGTCCCGTGTACATTGATATAGTCAATTTCCTCCGGCTTCATTCCGGCATCTTCCAAAGCATTTTTCATCACCAATTTGGCGCCCATTCCTTCCGGGTGTGAGGCTGTTAGGTGATAGGCGTCTGCCGACATCCCTGATCCTGCCACTTCGCAGTAGATTGTAGCGCCTCTCTGCAAAGCATGCTCCATTTCTTCCAGCACCAAACAGGCGGCGCCTTCTCCCAGCACAAATCCGTCCCGGCTTGCACTGAATGGACGTGAGGCGGTTCCCGGGGATTCATTGCGGGTGGAAAGGGCGTTCATGGCATTAAAGCCTCCTATCCCGGCTGCCGAAACGGCTGCCTCGGCCCCTCCCGTGATGATTGCATTTGCCTTTCCCAAGCGGATGTAGTTAAAAGCGTCTGAAATAGCATTCGTAGAAGATGCACAAGCCGATACGGTGGCAAAGTTAGGGCCTCTGAATCCATACATCATAGAGATTTGTCCTGCGGCTATATCGGAAATCATTTTCGGGATAAAGAAAGGATTGAAACGCGGCCCGCGGTCTTCATTATAGCCTTTCACTTCTTCTTCAAACGTCTTGATTCCGCCGATGCCGGATGCGAAAATAACCCCTATACGGTCGAGGTCTTCTTCCTCTAAGTTGAGGTCTGCATCTGTTATCGCATCGCGTGCTGCACTTATGGCTAATAGGGTATAGCGATCGCATTTCCGCGATTCTTTGCGATCCATGATTTGCGATGGATCGAAATCTTTTACTTCACAAGCGAAATGTGTTTTAAACTTCGATGTGTCAAATTGAGTAATAGGCCCGGCTCCACTTTTCCCATTGATAATACCTTCCCATGTGGAAGCTATGGTATTACCAAGAGGCGTAATAGCTCCCAGACCTGTTGCTACTACTCTTTTTAATTCCATACGTTGAAATAAAGAGATTACTTCCCACTTGGCTTATTGGCTTCAACGTAAGCGATGGCATCGCCTACCGTCACAATCTTTTCAGCCTGATCGTCGGGAATTGAAATGTCAAATTCTTTCTCAAATTCCATGATCAACTCTACTGTGTCGAGGGAGTCTGCTCCTAAATCACTTGTAAAACTTGCTTCGTTTGTAACTTCTGTTTCTTCAACACTCAATTTATCAACGATAATAGCCTTTACTCTGGATGCAACTTCAGACATAACTTTTGAATTTAGATTAATAAATATGAATATACTTTTTAAATTTGCAGTGCAAAGAAAAGAATTTTTTATATTATCAAACAAATCCGGAGAACTAAAAATGCGCAAAACTGCACATTTTTTCTTTCCGTGTGCATTGTAATCATTAACAAAATGAAAAATATAGCCGTTTTTTCTTCCGGTTCAGGAACGAATGCTGAGAATATTATCCGCTATTTTACTCATAGCGAAGCGATAAAGGTAGTTGTAGTGCTGTCTGATAACCCAAAGGCAGGCGTGCACGAACGTGTGAATAAGATGGATGTTCCTTCGTTTGTCTTTTCCCGTGATGAGTTTACGGAGGCTTCCCGCATATTGGAGAAGTTGGCGGAATACAAGGTTGAATTTATTGTATTAGCAGGGTTTATGTATAAAATTTCGGATAGCTTGCTTCGGGCTTTTCCTTATAAGATTATCAATATCCATCCGGCGCTTCTGCCTAAATACGGGGGAAAGGGGATGTATGGTATGCATGTGCACGAGGCGGTGGTTGCGGCCGGCGAAAAAGAATCGGGTATTACGATACATTATATTAATGCGTATTACGACGAAGGGGAAATTATCTTTCAAACAGCTTGCCCGCTTTCGCCCACGGATACGCCCGAGGGGGTTGCCGTAAAAATTCACGCCCTGGAACACCTGCATTATCCTCGTGTTATCGAAGAAATTTTACTAAAATAGATAGCCATGAAAACAAATTATGAATTACGCTATGCCGCGCATCCCGATGACGCAAAACTGTACGATACAGCCAGGTTACGACGCGACTTTTTAATTGAAAAACTATTTGAAGCCAACGAGGTGAATATGGTATATTCCATGTATGACCGCATGATCGTGGGAGGCGCCATGCCTGTAGGCGAAAAACTTCTCCTGGATGCGATCCCTCCGCTACGACAACCCTTCTTCCTACGCAACCGCGAAATAGGAATCTATCACGTGGGCGGAGGAGCGGGAATTGTGCATGCCGACGACCATGTTGTTGAACTTCTGTACAAGGAAGCGCTCTACCTGGGAGCCGGAGACCGTAGCGTTTGGTTTGAAAGCCGGGATCCCTCCTCGCCGGCCCTATTCTATTTTAATTCCACTACGGCGCATCGCAACTGTCCGGACAAAAAAATTACCAAAGTCGATGCCGTAACAGCCGAAATGGGGTCAAGGGAAACGGCCAATCATCGTTGGGTAAACAAAATGATTGTAAACCAAGTACTTGAAACCTGTCAACTTCAGATGGGTATGACCGAACTTGCGCCCGGAAGCGTATGGAATACCATGCCGGCACATGTTCATAGCCGGCGCATGGAAGCCTACTTCTATTTTGAAGTACCCCGCGAACAGGCCGTGTGCCACTTCATGGGAGAACCTTTTGAGACACGACATATCTGGATGCGAGACCTGCAGGCCGTCCTCTCGCCCGAATGGTCTATACACTCCGCAGCAGCTACTTCGGCCTATACCTTTATCTGGGGTATGGGAGGCGAAAACCTCGACTATGCCGATCAGGACTTTTTCGGGATAACAGACCTGAGATAACCCTCCCCTTTCGGATGCAACATAAGAAACAAATACCCGCTCTCCTTCTTCTCCTCCTCTTCTGCGCCCAAAACCTCCTGGGCCAGGAGAAGAATTTTACCATCAGCGGAACAATAAAAGACCGGCATAGCGGCGAAGACCTTATCGGAGCGGAAGTGCTTGTGGCCGGAACGCATACCGGAGCGGTATCGAATGCCTACGGATACTATGTATTGAGTTTGCCGCAAGGAAACTATACGCTTGTTTTCTCCTACCTCGGATACGTGCCTAAGGAAATAAACCTCAGCCTGACGGCGAATGCCAAGCAGGATGTAACCCTGGTGGAAGGCGGTGTGGAGTTGGGGGAAGTCGTTATTTCGGCCGAACAGAAAAACAACCGACCGGGCAAGGCCGAGATGAGTACCGAAAAATTGTCGGCCAAATCCATCAAGAGCGTCCCGGCCCTGATGGGAGAGGTGGATGTGATCAAAGCCGTGCAGTTGCTACCCGGTGTTCAGGCTACTTCCGAAGGCTCGTCGGGTTTCAGCGTGAGAGGAGGAGGGCATGACCAGAACCTCGTTTTACTCGACGAGGCTACCGTTTATAATGCTTCGCACCTGATGGGATTCTTCTCCGTGTTCAACAACGACGCCATCAAAGATGTAACCCTTTACAAAGGCGATATACCGGCCTCCTTCGGCGGGCGGCTTTCTTCGCTGCTGGATATCCGAAGCAAAGACGGTAACAACCAACGCTATACCGCTACCGGAGGCATCGGCCTTATATCCAGCCGCCTTACGGCAGAAGGACCTGTGGGCGACAAGGCTTCCGCCATCGTTTCGGCAAGGAGAACCTATGCCGATATGTTCCTCTTTTTTGCCAGGGAAGAAAACCTGCGCAATTCTACCCTCTATTTCTACGACATGAATGCAAAGGTGAACTACCGGATAGACCCCAACAACCGCCTCTACCTGGCCGGTTACCTGGGGCGTGACAAATTCGGGATGCGGTACGCCGGGATGGCTTTCGGAAACAAAACGGGCACCTTGCGATGGAACCATATCTTCTCTCCTTTGCTCTTTTCCAACTTCACCCTGATGGCCAGCTCCTACGATTATTACCTGCGAAGCGAAATAAGCTCGCAACTCAGCCAGGAGTTTGAGTCGGGTCTTGAAGACTACGCCTTCAAGGCGGACTTCTCCTACCACCCCAACCCGGCGAACCACCTCAAGTTCGGCTATCACTTTGTTTTCCACACCTTCCTTCCCGGCGAAGGTGGGGGTATCGGCGAGGAAAGCATCGCGGGGCGGATTGCCATGGACAGGGAATTTGCCATGGAGAACGTCCTTTACCTGGCCAACGAGACCGATATTGCCGGGAAATTAAGGCTGAAATACGGCTTGCGCTTCTCCACTTTTCAGAACATAGCCAACGGTCAGGAGCATCAGCCCAAGGGGAGTATTTACCATCACTTTGAACGTTTGGAACCCAGAGCCGGCCTCGTTTACCTCCTCAACACGGATCAGTCGGTAAAGGCCGGCTACACCCGTACGGTTCAGTACATACAGTTGGCTTCCAATTCCTCGGCCGGTTCCCCGCTGGATTTATGGTTCCAGGCTTCGCCCGATGTGAAGCCGCAGTTATGCGACCAGTTCACCGTTGGTTATTTTCGCAACTTTGCCTACGATGCCTACGAATTTTCGGCCGAAGCCTACTATAAGGACATGCGGCATGTTGTAGATTTTAAAGACCATGCCCGTTTGTTAATCAACAACGACCTGACAGGGGAACTGCGCTTCGGACAGGGCTATTCCTGTGGTCTGGAGTTGATGCTTCGCAAAACCGACGGCCCTTTGAATGGCTGGATTGGCTACACGCTGTCGCAAAGCCGGCGGCGGATAGACGACATCAACCAGGGACGCTGGTATCGCTCGCCCTACGACAAGCCGCATAATATTTCCATCGTGGGGACGTATGAAATAACTCCCCGCTGGTCGGCTTCCGCCAATTGGGTGTATGCTTCCGGCACCCCCGTTACTTACCCCACAGGGCGTTTTCAGATAGAGGACAGCTACGTTCCCGTTTATTCCGGGCGCAACGAATACCGCTATCCGGCCTACCACCGTTTGGATTTGTCCCTCACTCTGCAACTCTCCAAACCCGGCAAGCCGTTCAGACACGAGTTGAACCTCTCCCTCTACAACGCATACGGAAGGAAGAACGCCTGGACGATCCTTTTCCGCCAGGAGGACGACCAACCCGACGTATCCTATGCCGAAAAAATCTACCTGTTTACATTTATTCCTTCGCTCACATGGAACTTCAGTTTTTAATCCCCCGGCGCCTCCTTGCAGGGGTTTGCGCCCTCGTGACATTCTTCGGATTATGGGGGTGCGAAGAACGCATCCGCATACACACCGACGCCTCGTCTCCGAGACTGGTTATCTATGGCTATATCACCACCGATACGCTCTGCCACGGAATATGGATAACCCGTTCGTCGGATTATTTTTCTACCGGGAAACCCCAGCCTGTGTCTGGCGCCGTAGCCTGTATCCGTAGCGGGGAAGAAATTCACAGCCTTTCCGAAAATGCTTCCGGGCCGGGATATTACCGGATGGAAACCCCCGCGGCAGGGCGGGTGGGTGAGACGTATACCCTGGAGGTGTCGTTAGACTTCGACGGGGACGGAGAAACGGAAACCTACCAGGCCGTCTCGTTTCTGCCTCCACCGGCGAGGCTCGATTCCATAGCCCTTGTCCCCTCCCTCCTGTCCGAATATTTCATGGAAACGCTTATCTGGGGACGTCTCCCCGACGAGGAAATCAATTATTTCAGCATGCATTTTTACCTCAACGACACACTGCTGAACGATTCCCTTCAAGGCTTCTCCCTGTCCAGCGACGAGTTTCTGAACTCAAAGGAGCTCCGGGGCCTGCCTGCCTTTTACCTGAATCAGCGCCGCAAGTCGGAGGTCCTGTTGGCGGGCGACCGGATTACCTTCCAGATGGAAAGCATCACGCGTGAATACAGCGACTTTATCTCCCAGGCGCAATCCGAGAGCAGAGGCGCGATGCCCTTGTTCGGAGGTCCTCCGGCCAATCTGGAGACCAACATCCGCAGCCTCCAACCCTCTTCCTCCCAGATCGGCGTATCGGGCTTCTTCACGGCCTATTCCAAAGCCCGAATATCCATGATTTACCGTTAAAGCTCCCCTTCCGAATGGAGTTGGATAGCACAGGATCGCTCCAGTTCCGTCAGGGCGGAGGCGCAATTGTAGAGCGTTTCGTTGTAATTCATTTGCATGTCGTTGTAGGTACGTTGGGCGTTGAGCGCTTCGAGGATGCTTGTTTCGCCACGCTCGTAGCTGTACAACTTCTTTTGGAGGATCAATTCCGCTTCGTTCAGCATACCTTGGCGGAAGTGTTCCACTTGTTGGCAGGCGGTTTGGTAGCCAACCCAGGCCTGTGTGACTTCCGATGCGATTTGCAATTCTATTGCCCGGTATTGTTCCTCGCTTTGCATTGCCGCCCATTGGGCTGCCCGTAATTCGCCTCGGTTAGTGTTCGAGAATTTTAAAGGGATACGGATTCCCGCCGCAATTCCTGTGAAAGCCGGCGCGGGGGCGATTTGATTTCTCACTTCCGAGGCGTAGTTTCCACCCAGGCTGACGCCCAGATCCATCGCCCGGTTGGCCCTGGCCAGGCGCAGGTTGTTTTGCGAAAGTTCTTTGGACTTGATGGCGGCCTGCAAATCGGCGCGGTTGTTTTGCGCCGTGACGATCAATCCGGGCAAGGCGAAAGTATGCGTTGGGCAGGTCCATTCGCCGGTTATCGAATCGGGCGTCCCGGAGCTGTCTTTCCCCTGGAAGAACAAGAGGTGGAGGAGGGAAGCTTGCCGTTCGCCCTCGTAGGCGTAAAGCTCGTTCAGCATGGCGGCGGCTTCCAGCGAGGATTGCCGGGCGTCTACCTCCGTGATGATCCCTTGTTGGAGGCGCAGGCTGTCGGCCTGTGCCAGGGAGAGCATCCTCAGGTAGGATGTCCTTTGTATTTCGTAGCGTTTCTCCTGCTTCAGCGCTGTGAGATAGGCCAGGGTGGCATCGGCGCGGAGGTTGTGGAAATAATCGTTGAGCAAAGCGTCGGTTAGTTCCTTTTCGCTTTGTGCCACCCGGATCCTTGCTTTGCGTTTGCCGCCGAGTTCGAGCGTAAAGCTTATCTCGGCTTCGATGCCGTAACCCATTTGCAGGTTCCAATCTTCGTTGTTTGTATAACCGAGGCTGAGTTCGGGGTCGGGGAATACCTCTGCGGCTTTCAGGTTGGCCTCTGCCCGGTTGATGTTGTACTTCTCCGCTACGTAGGCGGCGTTGGCATTGGCCACATTGGTGAGGTATTCACGGAGGCTCAATGCGTGTTTATCCTGTGCCTGCAACAAAAGGGCGGAGGCAACGAAAAGCAGCAGGGCGAGGTGTTTTCTATGTTTCATGGGATGTTTCATTGGGGAATTGTTTTGTTTCGTTTCTCGTTTCTCTTTTCCAGCACGTAATACAGGGTGGGAAGTACGTAGAGGGTGATGACCGTGCCGCACAACAGTCCGTAAACAATCACGGTGGCCAGCGGACGCTGTACATCGGAGCCGATGCCGGTAGATATGGACGCCGGCAGCAGGCCGAGGATGGCCACCGTGGCCGTCATCAGCACCGGGCGCAGGCGGTGGGAAGTTCCGGAAATGACGGCTTCCTTCAGGCCTGTGCCCCATTTGCGCAGGTTGTTGATGTGCGAAATCATTAAAACGCCGTTCTGGATAAAGACGCCGAAAAGGGCAATGAAACCTACGGCCGAAGAGACATTAAAGGTCATGCCCCGTACCACCAAGGCCAACATGCCGCCGAAAACCGCCAGCGGCAACATGCTAATCAGCACTCCTGCCTGGCGAAAGCTCCCGAAGGTGAAGAACAACAGCAGGAACATCACGGCCAGGGTGATAGGCATCACTACGGCCAGACGCCCGAAAGCCCGGCGCTGGTTCTCCAACTGTCCGGCCCAGTGGAAGCGAAACAGGGAATGGTCGTAGGGCACCTCTTTCTCTATCCTGGACTGCGCCTCTGCAACGAAGGAGCTAAGGTCCCTTCCCCGAAGATTCATCCGCACGGTAACGAAGCGTTGATTCATTTCACGGGAGATCATACTCGCTCCCGTGGTTGTTTTCACTTCCGCCACGGTGGATAGGGGGATCATGGCGCCGGCGCCGGAGGTGAGCATCAGCGCCCCGATTTTCTCCGGCGTATCGCGCGACACATCGTTGTAACGGCAAATCACATCGTACACCCGGCTCCCGATGAATACCTGTGAGACGGCTTTCCCGCCGATGGCTACTTCTATCAGTTCGGCTACGTCGGCTACGTTCAGTCCGTATTGTGCGATTTTATCCCTGTCGGCCACGATCTGTAGTTGAGGCAGGAAAGGTTCCTCCATGATGCCCACGTCGGCCGATCCCGGCACGCCTTCCACGATAAGTTTCACCTGTTCGGCTATACGGCGGCTCTCGGTCATATCCTCGCCGTAGATCTTTATAGCCAGATCGCTGTGAGCGCCTGCAATCTGGTCCATCACCATGTCGATGATCGGCTGTGAGAATCCCGCTCCGTATCCGGGCATTGTTTCAATCATGGCCGCCATATCGGCAATCAGGTCCGGCTTCCTCCTTCCGTTCTTCCAGGTATGATAGGGTTTCAGCCCGATCATCACTTCGATGTGTGAAAAGGAGAAGGGGCATACGCCTTCGTCGTCACGTCCCGTTTGCGTCATCACGTAGGTCACTTCCTCGAATTTCCGCAGCCTGGTTCGCAGCTCTGTGGCCATTTCGGAAGACTTTTCGAGCGACATACCGGGCGGCAGTTGAATCTGAATCCATATACTTCCCTCGTCGAGCGGCGGCAGGAAGTCTTTCCCCACGTATACCGACAGTGCGGCAACGGAGACCAGGATGACTCCCAGGGGCAGGAGGAGTTTGTGGGGAGCGTGAATGATCCCGGTGGTTTGCCTCTTGTGTATTTCCGTCAGGCGTTCGAGCCAGCGGTTGCGATACGTTTTTTGCGGCTTTCGGTAT
This sequence comes from Tannerellaceae bacterium, assembly GCA_031278605.1. Lineage (GTDB taxonomy): Bacteria > Bacteroidota > Bacteroidia > Bacteroidales > Tannerellaceae > DFXE01. Next base: position 6,336 of record JAITKB010000011.1, on the reverse strand, counting down.
ACGGTATAGGCCAGTCCGGGTATCAGGATCAGGGCGGAGGCCAGGGCGCCCAGCAGGGCAAAACTCAGGGTGAAAGCCATCGGGGTAAAAAGTTTTTGCTCAACCCGGTCGAAGGCAAACAACGGCAGGTAGGCGATAACGATAATCAGCGTAGCGAAAAAGACGGGTTTGGCCACTTCGGCCACCCGCCGGGCAATACCCGCTTCGTCCAGCGTTTGCCCGACGGAGTCTTCCCGTTTTTTCAGGATTGTCTCCATCATTACAATCGTCCCGTCGATGATGATCCCGAAGTCGATGGCGCCCAGGGAGAGCAGGTTGGCCGGAATATCGGTCAGCCACATCAGGATGAAAGCGATCAGCAGCGAGACGGGAATTGTAATGGTAGCCAGCAAAGCCCCTCTGGGACTGCCCAGGAAGATAATCAGCACGCCCACCACCAGGAGGATCCCGAACGAGAGTGTGTGCGAGATGGTATCCAGCGTGGCGTCCACCAATTCCGTTCGGTCGTAAAAGGTGCGGATCTTTATATCCTTGGGGAGGATATCCCGGTTGAGTTCCTCTACCGCCTGGTTGATCTTCTCCAGCACCTGGGAAGGGTTGGCGTAACGCAGCAGTTGCACCATTCCCTGTACTCCGTCGGGGTAATCTATCTCATCGTCCACATAGCCCATGATGCCTTTGCGTTCGAGGTTTCCGTATTTCAGTTCGCCCAGGTCTTTGAGGTAAACGGGCGCTCCGCCTGTGGTTTTCACCACGATATTCCCCAGGTCCTGCAAGTCGCGCACAAGTCCTACGCCCCGCACCACGTAGCTCAAATCCCCTCGTATGAGCGTACTGCCTCCTGCGTTGGAGTTGTTGCGTTCGATTGACTCGGTTATTTCTCCGAGCGAGAGGTTGTATTTGGTTAGCTTCCTGGGGTCGATTTCTATCTGGAATTGGGTGGTAAGTCCTCCGAAGTTGGATACGTCGGCGATTCCGCTGATTTGCCTCAGCCGGGGGATGATGACCCAGTGGTTGAGTTCGGTCAGTTCCCTCAGACTCCGATTGCCTGTTACGACGTAGCGGTATATTTCCCCAATGGGCGAGGTCAGCGGGTCGAGTCCCGGCTTGGCGTCGAAGGGGAGGTCCAGGTCGTTGATTCGTTCCAGCACCCGTTGTCGCGCCCAATAGTCGTCTATGCCGTCTTCAAAAACCAGCGTAATTTTGGATATGCCGAAGAAGTTTTTGCTGCGCATCACTTTCAGTCCGGGGATTCCGTTCAGTTCCCTTTCGAGGGGGATGGTAATTTGTTGTTCTATCTCCGCCACGGCCAGCCCGGGCACCTGGGTTGCAACGCCCACCGATACGTCGGCGATATCCGGGTAAGCGTCAATGGCAAGTTGTCTCCAGGCATACACGCCGATGCCCGACAGCAAGATAAAGACCGTAAGCATCAACCAGCGCCTGCGGATCAGGGTGTTCATCCATTTTTCCATAGTGGTTTATTTATTAAGGAAGATTCCACCTTTTATCACTACGGATTCCCCTGCGTCGACTCCGCTCAGGATGCGTGTTTGGTTTGCGCCGGCTGTTTCGGATTCCACTTTGCGGCGAACGTAGCATCCGCGAGACACTTCCACCAGGACGAAATCATGCTCCTGTTCCTGCATGATGGCGGTGGAGGGCACGAGGATGGCCTTGGAGGGTGCGCTTTGAAAATGCACCTCGCAGAACATGCCCAGCTTCAGGTCGCGGGCGGCGTTATCGCAGGCTACGATCACTTCCAGCGACCGGGTTTCTTCGTCCAGCATTTGGCCGATGTAATAAATCGTTCCCCAGATGACTTTCTCCGGATGCGCATCGGTAAACACCTCTACGCGGTCGCCGTGCCGGATGGATCCGAAGTATTTTTCCTTCACAAGCGCGGCCACCCATACCTGCGACAAATCGGCTACCACGGCCAGGGCTTCGGTTTGTTCCCCGGCATAGCTTCCGAGGATGATATGGTATTTCACCACCTCGCCCGGAATGGGGGAAACCACCCGGAGCGGTTCTCCCATCCAGACGGAGGAGGCGTCGGTGTTAAACAGTTGCAAGGTAGCTTTGGCCTGTTCAAATTCTTTCCCGGCGATTTCGGCTTCGCTCTCGGCCTGCTCCAGGTCTTTTTGGGAGGCTACGCCGTGGGCGGCCAATTCCTTCAGGCGGTTGTAATTTCTCCGGGCCAGATTCTCTGAGGATTCGGCGGCAAAGTAGTCCTTTGTAGCCTGGTAGAATTCCGTTGAGCCGAGTTCGAAAACCGGCTCTCCGGCGTTTATTTTCTGTCCCAACCGGACAAACGACCGCAGGATGCGTCCGGCAAACGGCGAAGCAATTTCGGCCAACTTGCCCGAAACGGGACGCACCGTGCCTACGGTTTTGAACTCTGCCGAGAAGTCTTCCGGATAAAACTTCCGGGCGATCAGGTGTTCCGCCACGGGCGAATTTTCGGGCACAACGATGGTGTCGCCCTTGTATCGGATGGTTGTATTTTCCCCCACGGGGTGATGGTGTTTGCACGAAGCCAGCGCGAGGCACAGGCCTGTCCATACGAATATCTTGTTCATTTGTATAGCATTTTAATTATTAAACGAAAAGGTGATGCCGCCGTCCTTCGGCAGCTTAAATAAGGAAGTCTAACGCATGTTGAAAGCAAGGAAGGGCGGCGCCCGCGGGCAGGCGAAGGGCACGGGGTCCGACGGGACTTTTTCTTTGGAGAAAGGCCCAAGGACTATATATAATAAGGAAAAGATGCCCGGATGGAGGAAATACACACTGGCCTGGAGCGACAGGAATACGGAAAGGGCGGAAATCAGGATCAGTTCGCTTTGGCTGTGCGTTGCCCCCTGGGTGTTCGCGGTGTTGTAGATATGCGAATGAACAATCGTCGTCCCGTCGATGATATGGCTGTGATAAAAGAAACGGATGTTCGCATAATAAAAGGCGAACACCGCAATCAAAATCAAACCAATTATCTTTTTATTTCCCTGTGACATGACTATATGTATCGGTTTGCCATTAAAAAGAACGACGAAGGCAAAGATAATGGAATTTGCGGTTTACTCTTGCGTGGAGGGATAGATTTTCCTTCGGGGCGGGGCCAAAGGCTTTCAGCGGCCGTAAAGGGTTACTTCCAAGGCATGGTGATGACCGGCGAGGAAGGCGGCCTTGTCGTTTCGTATCAGGGGGATGTGGTATTGAACGGAATCGTTCACCAGGAGGCTTATTTCTATCCGGTTGGTATCTTCTACGGGCAGCAGCAGGACTTCGGCTCCGGCCCGGTTGACGGAGGCGTGCAGGATGTGGGCGTTGACAAGGCCGTTTCCCATCCCGTCGGGCAAGAAACCGGTGGGGAGGTGGAGGGTTGCCTCGGTTTTCAGGTTTTTCAGCTTCACGTGTAGCTTGTGGAGCGGGGGGGCGTTGCTGTCGGCGCGTGAAATGTCCAGCGTCACCTTGCTCATGCGGTGATCAAAGCGGAGCGCCACCCGGCCCGACGCCTTGGTGTAGGGTATTTTCTCGTTGCTGTACAGCAGTGGGGGCGCCGGACTTTCGCTCTGATCCTGTTTCCCGGCTTTCAGGAGGAAGTCGTCGCCTACCGAGGCTTCGTAGGGGTAGTAGGCCACGAAGTTTACCGCATCGTGTGCGGGGAAGGAGATGCCGGAGGCGGGATGCAGGGGTTCGAACAGGGCTTCTCCGCCGGCCTTTACCTCATAGACGCGGTAGGGGATGTTTTTCTTTCCATCCACGATGGTGGTTGTTTGGAGGATTTTTCCTGTTTGGATCATGTACACACCGATGCAGTCGTCTACCTGCCAGGGGTTGTTGTCTGTTGCGCGGGTGTGCAGCGGGTCGGGGGCTGAGGCCACGAAATGCACCGTTTGGTCGGCGTCGCTGAGGAGGGAAGGCATCGCTTCTTCTTCGATGCACGCGAAGGGAAGCAGGATTGCCGAAAGGGGAATTGTCATCAAAAAGAAAGTTGTTTTCATTACATTACCAAGTATTTAAGGTTGATTACCATATTAGAGAACAAACCGGGGAATCACAATGTTTGCCGGGGGGGAGGCGAGGCGTGAGGATTTCATCTTTAAGCGCTACCTTTGCACACCAAACATAAAAAAAAAAACATCGAACCAATGGCTTTACAATGTGGCATTGTAGGACTTCCGAACGTAGGGAAGTCCACCTTATTTAATTGCCTGTCTCATGCGAAGGCGCAGGCGGCGAATTTTCCTTTTTGTACGATTGAGCCCAACGTGGGGGTCATCACCGTTCCCGACGAGCGGTTGAACAGGCTTGCCGAGTTGGTTCATCCCCAGCGTGTGGTGCCTACCACGGTGGAGATTGTAGACATTGCCGGCCTGGTCAAGGGCGCCGGGCGGGGCGAAGGCCTTGGGAATAAATTCCTGGCCAATATCCGGGAAACCGATGCGATTCTGCACGTGTTGCGTTGCTTTGACGACGAGAATATCGTACACGTAGACGGACGCATCAACCCGGTGAAGGACAAGGAGATTGTCGACGCCGAACTCCAGATAAAGGACTTGGAAACCCTCGAGGGCCGCATCCATAAGGTGCAGAAGCAGGCGCAAACGGGCGGGGATAAACAAGCCCGGCTCACCTGGGAGACGCTTCTGCGTTACAAGGAAGCCCTGGAGCAGGGCCGAAACGCCCGCAGCGTGCACTTCGAGACCCGGGACGAGCAAAGGATTGCCCGCGAACTCTTCCTTTTGACCGACAAGCCGGTCCTGTACGTCTGCAACGTGAACGAGGGCGACGCCGTGTGCGGCAACCGCTATGTGGAGGCTGTGCGTTCAGCCCTTGAGGGGGAAAACGCCGGGATCCTGGTGGTGGCTGCCAAGACCGAGAGTGAAATTGCCGAGTTGGAAACCTGGGCCGAGCGACAGCTTTTCCTGGCCGAGGCAGGTTTGGAGGAATCGGGCGTAAACCGCCTTATTCGTTCGGCTTATGCTTTGTTGAATCTGGAAACTTTCCTCACGGCAGGTCCTCAGGAGGTTCGTGCCTGGACGTATCCCAAGGGCAGCAAGGCCCCGCAATGCGCCGGCGTGATCCACACGGATTTTGAGAAGGGTTTCATCCGCGCCGAGGTGATCAAATACCCCGATTACCTCCGTTACGGTTCCGAAGCTGCCGTGAAAGAGGCCGGAAAGATGAGCGTGGAGGGCAAGGATTACGTTGTGCAGGACGGCGACATCATGCATTTCCGCTTCAACGTGTAGAGAATGTAAAGAATAGGCGCAAAAGGCTTGCGCGAACCGATTTTAAATCGTAACATTGCAGCCGCTTCCCGGAAGCCTACCCGGAAGGGTCCCATAGCTCAGTTGGTTAGAGCACCTGACTCATAATCAGGGAGTCCTTGGTTCAAGCCCAAGTGGGACCACGCACTGAAGAAAAAGCACTTACAGAAAATTTTGTAAGTGCTTTTTCTTTTGCATTTGCACACAATTTGCACACAACTTCCCAAATCTTTTTGGTTCTAATACATTCCTGCGCTGCCTGCAAGCCTTCAAATCCATTTTATACAGATGGCATGCTTCGCAATTTGTAGATAACTTCGTCGGCGCGGTCGGGTTGCGCAGCTGCTACTGTCGAGGATGGCCTGGAAGGACGGATAGGGACAATACGCAGATCGCCCAGGCTCGTTTTACCGGGTCAAACCCTTCTATGTTCCGGGATATCCATCCACCCACGGTTGGAAGGGTCGTAAGCAGAGAGGTATCTGCGATTTCGCAGCCGAGCGACTGCAAGTTCGCAGCCGAGCGACTGCACTTTCGCAGCCGAGCGGCTGCAAGTTCGCAGCCGAGCGGCTGCGATTTCGCAGCAAAATTCATCTCATTCCTGATGGACTTTCGTATATCCTATTGTATTGGTATTCATATTCCCTCAATAACTCCAACGCATCTGTCAATGTGATGGTATCGACCTGAGATTGACCGTAATTCTTCGGGCGTGGTAATAATAAATATTGGCTTCGATTTGATAGAGAAGACCGATGTAGTTTAGGGCAGTGTCGGCTAACGAATACCGTTTTGACCAGCTGTTCATATATAAGGATATAACTGGGTGGCAACGCCGCTTATCCATCCGCCGATCGTAGAGTCGGCCAACTTTACGCCTTGACGCTTGAAGATCTCTATCTGACGGTATCTCTTCCCGGCGGGGCTTCCGGCTTTCTCTGCGCTCCCTGTTTCTTCGTCTGTATGATTCGACTTGTATCTCCTCTACTAACGGCTTTATATCCGGCGTCTCTTCCGGAATGGTTTCCTGACCGAAGGGAATGAAGAGTTGACCATCCGGATGATC
>JAITKB010000088.1 GCA_031278605.1 Tannerellaceae bacterium | reverse complement strand
CGCCCGCAAGTTTTCCGGCCTTCCCCTGCACGATTTCAACTGCGGATTGAAAGCCTATAAGAATATTGTGGTGAAAAACATCGAAGTCTACAACGACATGCATCGCTACATACCCTATCTGGCAAAAATCGCCGGGTTCGGAAAGATCGGAGAAAAAGTCGTACAACACCAGGCACGCAAGTACGGACATACGAAGTTCGGCCTGAACCGCTTCGTGAACGGTTACCTGGATTTGATTACCCTGTGGTTTACCTCCCGGTTCGGAAAAAAACCGATGCACTTCTTCGGCCTCTGGGGCAGCGTGATGTTTCTTATCGGTTTCGCCGCCCTTGTTTACGTCCTCTCCATGAAACTCCTCTCCCTCGTTTCCGGCGATCCGAGGCCGCTGGTTACCCATTCGCCTTATTTCTACATCTCCCTCACGGGGATGATCCTCGGCACGCAACTCTTTCTCGCCGGATTCCTCGGCGAACTGATTTCGAGAAACTCCACCCGCCGGAATCGTTACCAGATAGAAGACGAATTATAAAACAAAACATCCGGCCCATCGGGTCGGATGTTTTTGTTTGTTTATGGCAAGGGTTATTTCCTGAACGGACCTTTTACCCCAATGGCCCTTAAGTCCTTGCCCCGGATGCGGATGAACAGCTCCGCCCCGGCAGCGGCATAGGCCGACGGCACATACCCCATGCCGATGCCTTTTCTAAGAACCGGCGACAGGGTTCCCGAAGTAACCGAGCCGATCACCTCCTTGGCGGCGTTCACAATCTCGTAGCCGTGCCGCGGAATACCCTTGTCGATCATCTCAAAGGCGCAGAGTTTGCGTTCCGTGCCTTCCTTTTTCTGCTGTTCCAGGGCGGCGCGATGGATAAAATCCTTCCCCTGGGCGAATTTGGTGATCCATCCCAAGCCCGCTTCAATGGGCGAGGTGGTCTCGTCGATGTCGTTGCCGTAAAGGCAGAAACACATCTCCAGGCGAAGCGTGTCACGCGCTCCCAGACCAATGGGCTTGATGCCCTCCGGACGACCGGCCTCGAATAAGGCATTCCAGATCCTCAACCCATCTTCGGGCGGGAAGTACAGCTCGAATCCGCCCGCGCCGGTATAGCCCGTATGCGAGATAATCACTTGCCTGCAACCGGCCAGCTCGCCCGTTCGGAAAGCATAATAGGGGATCGAGGAAAGATCCACGGAAGTCAGGCGTTGCACTATTTCCGCCGCCTTCGGACCCTGAACGGCCAACTGCGCGATGTCTTCGGAGGCATTCTCCAACTCGGCTCCCATGGTGTTATGGCGCGTGCACCACTCCCAGTCTTTTGTCCGATTGCCGGCGTTCACCACCAGCAGGTATTTCTCCTTCTCGTAACGGTAAACCAGCAGATCGTCCACGATGCCTCCCGTCTCATTCGGCAAGCAGGTATATTGCGCCTTCCCAACCGCGAGGCTTGAGGCGTCGTTCGAGGTAATGCGCTGGATCAACTCCAAAGCCCGCGGGCCTTTTACCCAAAACTCTCCCATGTGGGAAACGTCAAAAACTCCGGCGCTCCGGCATACCGTGAGGTGTTCGTCCGTGATGCCGGAATAGGAAATCGGCATCAGAAACCCGGCAAATTCCTGCATCTTCGCCCCCAGGGCGATGTGCACATCCGTAAACGGTGTTGTCTTCATATCAGTTCTATTATTTTAATAATGGTGTGCATACTTTTTTCCAACGAGCGGACAGGAAGGTATTCATAACGACCGTGGAAATTATGTCCTCCCGTGAAGAGATTCGGACAGGGCAAACCCCGGAAGGAAAGACGCGCCCCGTCGGTTCCTCCGCGTATGGGGCGAATCAGGGGTTGCACCCCGACAGCCTCCATGGCCCGGGCAGCCAGATCCACAATGTGTTTCTTGGGCTCTATCCTTTCGCGCATGTTGTGGTATTGGTCCTCCATCACCAGGGTCGTACTTCCGGGGTAAGACTCGTTGAACATACCCACCAGCGTGCGGATGTAATCCTTATAGCGCTCAAACCGCTCACGCTCGTGCTCGCGGATGAGAAACGACAGGGAAGCTTCCTCCACGGTGCCCGTCAGGTTGGTCGGATGGAAAAACCCCTCGTAACCTTCCGTATGCTCGGGGCGCAACCTCTCCGGCAACAGCGAAAGAAAGCGTGCGGATAGTTGAATCGCATTCCGCATCTTGTCTTTGGCCGTTCCCGGATGTACGTTCAGCCCCTTGAAGGAGACCTTGGCCAGGGCCGCATGAAAGTTCTCGTACTCCAACTCTCCAAGCCCTCCTCCATCTACGGTGTAAGCCCATTCGCACCCGAATTTCTCCACGTCAAAAAAGTCGGCGCCCCTTCCCGTCTCTTCATCCGGGGTGAAGGCGATGCGCACCTGGCCATGCTTTACCTCAGGATGTTCCATAAAATAATGCATGGCCGAAACTATAGCGGCAATGCCGGCCTTGTCGTCGGCGCCCAACAACGTAGAGCCGTCGGTCACGATGATTTCCTGCCCCACATACGCATTCAGTTCCGGAGAGAAGGAAGGCGACAGCAAAATACCCTCCTTTTCCGACAGCACAACATCCCCTCCCATGTAACGCAGGATGCGCGGCCGTACATCCTTCCCCGACAGATCGGGGCTTGTATCCAGATGGGCGATAAAGCCCACCACCGGCCGTTGCTCCGACGTATTGCTTTTCAGGGTTGCCGTCACATAGCCGTTGGCGTCTTGTTCGACCTCCTTCAGCCCCATAGCCTGAAGATCTTTTACGATTTCCCTGCCCAGCAGGACTTGCCCCGGCGTACTGGGCCGGGAGAGCGAGGTTTCACTGGATTGTGTGTTGAAGGAAGCATATTTCAGGAAGCGCTCGGTTACCGTCATATCCGTATATTTTTTGTGTGGCGCAAATATACGCTTTTGCCTCGAATGAGATTCGTCTCCCGAAGCCATTATGCGGTAGATAAGCGGCAGATCCACATGCTTTCGCACGAGACCGGCCAGTTTATTGTATTCATCTTCTTCGAGCAGCAGGGAATGAACGGGTGTATCCGGCAGCGACCCCAGGATGGGACTCAGAAGCGCATGAAGGAACGGGGGATGATGCAGGGCGCCGTGAATATAGGTCCCGAAACAGGTTTGCCCCAAGCGGTATCCCTCCCTGCGATCGCCCTGATCTATCCAGGCGAAAGGGCTGTGGTGGCCATCATCCACCGGCATGGTTTCTCCCATATGGATTTCATATCCCATGCCCGGAGGCCAACTGTCGCGGATATGGAATGTCACCCGGCGTGTCACCTTTTCTTTCAACATACGGGTCGTTACGGGCAGCAACCCCAGCCCCGGCAAACGTTCTATCCGGCCTTCCACCCGATCGGGGTCGCACACCTCCATTCCCAGCATCTGATACCCGCCGCAGATACCTATCACCGTAATCCCCCGTTCGTCATGCGCCCTGACAATGGCACGCGCCAGACCGCTTTTCTGCAATTCCAGCAAGTCGTGCAACGTATTTTTCGTGCCGGGGAGCACGATTATATCCGCCTTTTCTATTTCCCGGACGCTATCCGTATAAAAGAGATGCACGCAAGGATGTCGTTCCAGCAGGCTAAAATCGGAGAAATTAGAAATATGCCGAAGTCGCACCACGGCAACATTGGCTTTCCCCAGGCTTGCCCGTGTCGGTTTATTTTCCAGCGACACGGAATCCTCTTCCTCTATGTGCACATCCTTGAAATAGGGCACAACGCCTACCACAGGAATATTGCACAAAGATTCCAGCATCTTCCTTCCCTCGTCAAACAGGCGCATATCGCCGCGGAACTTATTGATAAGGATACCTTTCACATATTTCCGTTCATGCTCTTTCAGCAACATAAGCGTGCCGTATACGGAAGCGAATACGCCTCCCCGGTCGATGTCGGCCACCAGAATAACGTTTGCCCCGGCATAAGCCGCCATGGAGAGATTCACCAAATCATTTTGTTTCAGATTTATTTCCGCAATACTTCCCGCCCCTTCCATGACGATTGGGTTATAGCGTTTTTCCAGGCGCCGGAAAGCCTCGCAAACTTCCTTTCGATATTCCTCCAAGCCTTCTTTTTTGAAATAATCCCAAGCCTGCCGGTTCCCAAGGACCTTTCCATGCAGCACGACCTGCGCTTCCATATCGGAAGAGGGCTTCAGCAGCAAGGGGTTCATATCCGTTTGGCAGAGAATTCCGGCAGCGTCTGCTTGCACGGCCTGTGCCCGGGAGATTTCTTTCCCGTCGGCTGTGACGAAGGAATTGAGCGACATATTTTGAGCTTTGAAAGGCGCAGGATGCAAACCATCCTGCAGGAAGATCCGGCAGAAAGCCGTAGCGATCAAACTCTTCCCCACGCTACTCCCCGTACCTGCAAACATAAGGGGATAAAATTTTTTGTTCATCATTCGTTTTATCGGTTTTCGTCAATTATCGGCTCAAAAGTAGGTAAAAAAAAACACCGCTTTCGTCCTGTCATCCTTGCGCCCTTCGTCTCCCGGAAAGCCACAGTGGACGATTCCTTAAGATTAGTCATTTTTCACATTTCGAGGCTGAAAATCTAACTTTCACTACCTGAAGGCAAAAGTTGGTCCCTGCTCCGCCTGAAAAATTTCCGAAAACAGGGTATAAAAAACAGATTCCATCGTCTCTTTATCAGTCTACTCCTTGATTAGAGGATTGAGAATATGTAAACACATAAGTAAGATGACAAAGAATAGCAGCAAAAACTTTCTCCAGGATACGGATTTTATGCTCTGGCGATTGACCGGGGATAAAGATATAGAGGCGTACTGGAAGGCATTTTTGGAAGAAAACCCTTCCATGAGAGACGATTTTAATACGGCTGTCAGGGATTTTTCAATGATAAAATTGAATAACGACTCATTAACAGATACCGAATTTGCACGCCTGAAAGCACGTATCTATGCTTCGGTCGGCTGTATCCGGGTGAAAAAAAGGAAGCCTATCCGACGATTGCTCCCTTATGCCGCATGTATCATCCTTGTGATGGTTTTTTCGCTTTCTTATTTCAGCAAAACAAGGATGGAAAAAACCGGATTGTTGACGAAAAATATCATCGTCGGAGAAAATTTGGACGAAAAAGATATTTACCTGATTACCGACAATCGAACGGCATCCTTCTCGAGAGATGTACTTATGCAGGTAGATGAAAGCGGGAATGCAACGGTGCGGGAAGCACGGGGAGATAAAACGACCGTTCTGGAAGTGGAAAAAACAAAAAGGATCAAGTTGGTCGTTCCGTACGGAAAACGATCGCAACTTGAACTTTCGGACGGGACAAAGGTGTGGCTCAATTCGGGATCCGTGTTAGAATTTCCTTCCTCCTTTACAGGAAAAACGCGAAGCCTGAACCTGATAGGGGAAATCTATGTAGAAGTAACGAAAGACACCAAGCGACCTTTTATGGTGCATACCCCCGATTTTGCCGTGAAAGTACATGGAACCAAATTCAATGTGACCTCATACCTCAGTAATGAACCAAAATCTATTGTGCTGGTAGAAGGACAAGTTAGCGTACAAACGGCGTCGGGAAACGAAGACTTCCTTGTCCCTAACGACAGGCTGGTCTGCCAAAATAACCAATGGGATAAAAGGACGGTGGATGTAACAGAATTTGTCAGTTGGAAGGATGGATACATTTTATTGGATCATACGCCTGTTGATGTTGTCTTGAAAAAAATGGAACGTTACTATAATCTCTCGTTCAACATTCAGAGCGATATAAACCTTGCAACAAAAACCTGTACGGGGAAAATTTTCTTGTCGGATAATCTGGACGACGTAATGGAGACCATCTCACTGCTCTCTTCTACAAAATATGTACGCGAAAACAAAATGATCTATATCTACATTACTCCTTAAAACAAATGGACACCTCTCAAAAAACAAATCCGGTTTTTAAAGGTTTCCTGATGCATAACCCTTGAAATGAAAAGCCTATGAAGTAACAAAACAAATAAACGTAAATCCGGCGATACTGAGAATACCGCCGGATCATTACAGATTAATTACAAAGATTGTACTTAAATATTTAATCACACGAAAATAATAATTTATGAAGACCCATTTTACTATTAGAGGGGAAAAAACACCTCTCTGTTGTATAAATCTTTTAATACGAACGAAAGTATCCTTATTAATCTTAATACTGAGTACCTGTATCGTTGCTGCAAATAATACGTTGTCGCAGGATGTCGGACTCTCTTTCCGTTTCTCGGACATTTCTATCAAACAGGCAATAACAGAAATTGAGAAAGAAAGCCATTATGTATTTGTTTGGACCGACAACATTGACAAAGAAGCGGATAAAAAAGTTAGCATAGAGGCAAATGATGCCGCTGTGGAACAAGTCCTTGATATGATTTTCTCCGGAACGCAACTGTCCTACCAAATTCTGGATAAGCAAATCGTAGTCTATTTAGATAAAAACCAAAAGCATTATGCAACAACAATCGCTCCGACGTATATCCTCTCCCAACTGCAAAACAAACGAACCGTAACCGGAACAGTACTGGATGCAAATGGCGAAACGGTGATTGGAGCCAATGTTGTGGAAAAAGGAACAACCAATGGAACAATTACCGACATAGATGGAAAATTCTCTTTGGACGTGCAACAGGAAAAAGCTGTTTTAGTGGTAAGCTATATCGGATACCTTCCGAAAGAAATGAATGTAGGCGAACGGCAAACATTGGTCATTGAACTAAGTGAAGACTCGCAAATCATCGAAGAAGTGGTGGTGGTAGGTTACGGAACGCAAAGGAAAGTGAATCTAACAGGCGCCGTTTCGGCCATGAAGGTAGACGAAACGTTGGCCAGCCGATCCTTAACCGATGTCTCTTCCGGTTTGCAAGGTATGCTGCCGGGACTTGCTGTCAGCCAAAACAGCGGTATGGCAGGACGTGAAGACGTTACGTTAATGATACGAGGTATGGGGTCGGTCAACAATGCCAATCCGCTGGTTGTTGTGGACGGAATGCCCGACGTGAATATCAATCGCCTTAATATGGCCGATATCGAAAGCATTTCCATATTGAAAGATGCAGCCTCGGCAGCTATTTACGGTTCGCGTGCGGCCAATGGCGTTATTCTGATTACTACCAAGTCAGGTAAAGATTCAGATAAAGTATCCATCAACTTCACCGGTAATTATGCCGTATCACACCCTACAAATTCGCTGGAATTTTTGTCGGATTATCCGCGTTCAATGACGGTTACCCAGCAACAAGCATCTGTCAACACACTGGATGCCAATCAGAATTTTAAAAATGGCACCATCGATCAATGGTTGGCGCTGGGCATGATTGATCCGATAAAATACCCCAATACGGATTGGTGGGATTGGATTCGGCGTGATAAGGGGACCTTGCGGATATATAATGTATCGGCAAGCGGCAGCAACGATAAATCGAACTTCTTTGCTTCCATTGGCGTATCCAATCAGGAAGGTTTGCAAATCAATAATGATTATATCCGCTACAATGCCCGATTTAATTTCGATTACAAATTAAAACCGAACCTGAATGTTGGCATTCGCTTTTCCGGCAACTGGACAAACCGCACCTATCTTATGAGCGGCGGATATACAGATACGGACAATCCAAACAGCACCGGAGGTTATGACTTGCTGTATGCACCATCCGGCATTACTCCATACGACCCCGTAACCGGTTATTATGGCGGCGTTATGGCTTACGGATCGGATGCCCAAGCATACAATCCCTATACCGTGATGGTAAACAACTTGAACCATCAAAACCGTCAGGAAGCCCTTAGCAATATGTATTTGGAATGGACGCCCCTTAAAGGTTTGACGGCTCGTGTTGAGTATTCTTTGAATTACTACAATCAGTTCACCTGGAATGCCAATACGCCAAATCGAGCATACAACTTCCAGACAGAAGCTTTCAGTTCCCGCGTTTATGTGGGAGAGGATGCCGGCGTTGCAAACTATACGGCCACGGGATATAAAACTCAGTTGCATGGTCGTTTGAATTACAACATGAAGATTGCCGAAGGACACGAGATTGCCGCTATGGCCGCTTATAATGAAGAATACTGGTACAACCGTACGCAAAACACCTCGCGTAATAACCGCCTTCACCCTTCGTTGCATGAAGTAGATGCGGCACTGACGGATGTGCAGGGTACAGGCGGCAATTCGGATAGGGAGGGACTTCTCTCGTATGTAGGCCGTTTCAATTATACCGTTTACGACAAATATCTGATGGAATTTAATTTCCGTGTGGATGCTTCTTCCCGTTTTCTTCCGGGTCACCCGTATGGATTTTTCCCTTCGGTAGCCTTGGGTTGGCGTTTTTCGGAGGAGAACTTCGTTAAAGCCTTTACCGACAAATGGCTTCATCTGGGCAAATTGCGCGTTTCGTATGGTTCATTGGGTAATAATGACGTGAGTCGTTATGAACAAAAAGAAACGCTAACGGCCAGCAATTATATGATGGGTAACTTGAGCGGATTGGACCACCCATATGGACAGGGTATTTGGAAGTGTTGCAAAACAGCGTGTGGAACGCCTGCAGTCGGAATGTTGTCTACCGGTCTGCCGACTTTGTTTATTTTGCTGCGAAATCGCAGCCGCTCGGCTGCGAACTTGCAGCCGCTC
>JAITKB010000133.1 GCA_031278605.1 Tannerellaceae bacterium | reverse complement strand
TTCGATTTCTTCGGGATAGATGTTTTGCCCGTTCGAGCTTAGTATTAAGGTCTTGCTTCTTCCCCTTATGTAGATGCGTTTGGAAGGGTCGATAGTTCCCAGATCGCCTGTACACAGCCAGCCGTCTTGGGTGAAGGCGTTTTGGGTAGCTTCCGGGTTTTTATAGTATCCTTTCATCACATTCTCGCCGCGCACCTGTATTTCGCCAACCGAATAATACGGATCGGCGGAATCAATGCGTACGTCCATGATTCCTTTGAGCACCTGGCCGCACGAGCCGGGGATAAATTCGTAATGATGGTCGTAGCTGATAAGCGGCGCACACTCGGTCATCCCATATCCGATGGTGAATGGGAATTTAATCTTATAGAGAAATTCCGTTACTTCTTCGTTCATGGCAGCGCCGCCCACGATTACTTCGCGGAAATTTCCTCCCATCGCATCGGTCAGCCGGCGACGTATCTGGAGATAAATACGGCTGTCGAGCAGTGGAATATTGAGCGCCAACTTCATGGTGCGCTTGTTCAGCAGGGGGAGGATCATTTTCTTATAGATTTTTTCCAGTATCAGCGGGACCGTTATGATAAGGTGCGGCCGAATGTCTTCAAAGGCTTTCAGCAGAATTTTGGGCGAGGGCATTTTCCCCAGAAAGTAAACATGCGCCCCGAATGCTGTGGGTACTAAAAAGTTGAAAGCGCAGCTATAAGCATGTGCCAACGGGAGGAAGCACAACATGCGTTCGCCTCGGAAGATAACGTCTAAAGTGCGGGCATACGTAATATTGCCCGCCAGATTATTACCTGTAAGCATAACTCCTTTACTGAAGCCGGTTGTGCCCGACGTATAGTTTAATAAAACCACCTGATCGTTATCTACTTCTGCATATCGGAGATGTTCCGGGGTAAAGCCTCCGGGATATTCTCCTTCCATTTTAGCGTCTAATTCCTTCAGTAGTTTTTGAATCCATTCACCGTCTCGCTGGTGCAGACAACGGAAATCGGAAATGGAAAAGACGCCCCGCAGGCTGCCTATCTTTTCTTCTTCGAGTGAATCCCATATCTTATCGCTCACAAAAAGGAAGGAGGATTCCGAATGGTTGATGATGTGATGAATATCATTGGGGTTGAAATCCTGGAGGATAGGCACTATAACAGCCCCGTAGGTCACAACGGCCAGATAGACGATGCACCAAGAAGAGGAGTCTTTTCCTACCAAGGCGATTTTATCGCCCTTTTTCACCTGACACTCCTTGAACAGCAGGTGTAACCGCGCAATTTCTCCGGCTACCTTTCCAAACGTAAGCGTTACCCCTTTGCTGTAATCCGTGTAGGCCGGCAATTCCCAATTTTTGCGGAAACTGTCTTCGTAAAGTTTAATAAAATTCTCGTTAATCATAAACACAAAAATATAATTTTTGTGCAAAACAAACAATATCCTGGTTACATTTGTGCAATATTCCAAACAAAATGAAATACTACCTGATTGCCGGTGAAGCTTCCGGGGATTTGCACGCAGCAAACCTGATGATCGAACTGAAAAAAGAAGACTCCCATGCCGAGTTCCGCTTTTTGGGTGGCGATTTGATGCAGGCCGTGGGAGGCTGCTTGGTGAAACATTACCGCGAGATGGCCTTCATGGGGTTAGTTCCTGTGTTGCTGCATTTGCCTGCGATTCTTCGTACGATGCGCATCTGTCGGGAAGACATTCGCCGTTACCGTCCCGATGTAGTTGTGCTGATAGATTATCCGGGCTTCAATCTCAAAATAGCCAGGTATGTAAAAACAAGACTCAAGATTCCGGTTTGTTACTATATTTCCCCCAAGATATGGGCATGGAAGCAATATCGCATCAAGGATTTCCGCCGCTACGTAGATAGGATGTTCTGTATTCTGCCCTTTGAAGAAGCCTTTTACCAAAAACTGGACTATCCGGTAGCCTACGTAGGGAATCCTTCCGTAGATTCTGTGACTCAATATTGCAAAGAGGCCTCACACCGACCCGATAGTTTCCGGCAAGACGAAGGCCTTGCACCCCACGTCCCTGTCATCGCTCTGCTTGCCGGCAGTCGCAGGCAGGAGATAAAAGACAATCTCCCTGCCATGTTGGAAGTAGCCTCCGCATACCCCGGTTATCAAGTTGTTATTGCCGGAGCGCCGGGTATAGACCAGACCTTTTACGATTTGTTTACACGGGGATATCGCACCAAAGTAGTATGCGGAAAAACCTATCCGCTGTTGCAGCACAGCACAGCGGCATTGGTCACATCGGGCACAGCTACCTTGGAAACTGCACTTTTCCGTGTGCCGCAGGTAGTATGTTATTACACGCCGTTGGCAAAACTGGCCGGATTTATCTTCCGCCGTTTTTTTCACACGCCTTATATTTCACTGGTCAATCTGATTGCCGGGAAAGAAGTCGTACAAGAGTTGTTTGCCGACCGTTTCTCGGCAAAAGCGATTCATGCGGAATTAGAACGTCTCCTTCACGACTCGGCCTATCGAACACGCATGTTGGACGATTACGAAGAAATCATCCGAATCTTAGGACAACCTGGGGCCTCGCGTCGCGTTGCCCGGCATATACTTAAAAGATACTCAATCGGAAGAAGAGAAGAATCAGAGCCGTGAGATTTATCAACAACACGTTCAAACCTTCATTTTTGAATTATCTGTTATTCCGTTTTCAATGTTTTTATGAAATTCTGTTTCAATAAAAAGAACTCTTCCAACGAATATGTTTTTCCACTGGGCGTTTGTTGGTATTTTTCAAATAACTCACGAATGAATTGCGATTGTTCGATGTTTTTAATTTCCGTAACATAAGTCGTACTCAAAAAATCATTTGCTTCAAATACAAGTCCCAAAAGACCTTGAAAATATCCAGGCCCTCTGTTTGTCGAAATTTCCGGTGAAAACCAAACGGATATATTGGGGCTGTTTTCAATCGTAGCATTCCGGCATTTGTAGTCATAAACAAGCTTAGTTTCATCTGCTATATCCCATTTAATATTACTCAGTTTATCTTTAAGGATAATAGTAGATTTCATGAATGATTCTTCACCCAGAATCTCTCCGTCGGGGCTGGTGTAAAGAAATTCTATTTGTCCCGGCGATGATACACCAGGTTCGGAATGTAATGAATCCAAAACAAACAATGATTCATGAGTTTTGTTATCAATGTACAAAGAATAATATCCTTTATGCTTTTGTAGTACATTAATAAGGCTTTTCAGTTGTTCGGGATCGGGTAGTTGCTTCTTCATTATGGAAAGCACGGAAGGTGATAGTGGCGTACTTTCATACGATACTTTGATAATTTTACCTCCTGTTTGCCCAAAGGCAATGCCAATGGATAAGAGTGTTAACAGACAAATTAATTTAATCCTTTTTTGCATAATCGTATATATTTAAAAATTAAGTTTCACTTTAAATATGATATAACTCAAGGCTTTGTTTAAAACCGTTATTTGAGTAATGCCATTTAGCATTGAATATCTTGTGTTATAAGAGGTGTTGTCAAAGATGTCAATGATATTTTCAATATTATTGCCTTCTACACCCAGAGTCATTTTTTTTATTGTATATTCGGCTTTCAATTTCAAACTTTGTCGTATGTATTCCTGATGGATGATTTTGTCATGAAATATCAAGTAACTCAATTCGGTATTAATATTTCCTTTTTTATAAATCAGTTTCGCGTTTACGTGCAGATGATTATTCCTCAATAAATTATCCACAATTTCAGCAAACCCGTCCGTATAAATAATATCTGTTTCATAATTAACCGCATGATTACTGATTGACTGTAGATTCAATCGGAATGAATAAACGTTATTTTGAGCATAATGAAATTTTCCGGAAACATATACAGGGGATTTAATGTATGAATAATTGATATCCAAATCCGATACAACAGGGAATGAAGTATATCTAAACATGATTTTTGATGCCCCTGTTGAAAATTTATACTCTTCCGATACAGGCGCTGTCATGATGATATACTTGTAAATGCCATTTTCATCCATATTCTGAAATCCTTCTTTTATCTGATTTACGGCTCTTTGATAGGATATGGATGTATTAAAACTGTTTCCCAGAAAGAAGTTATTGTAAGAATAGCCGGCTATGGATTTGAAAATATCAGAATAATGAGAAGGAAGTGTGTCATTTGCAAGTATTAGTCTGTTGTCGGATTTAAGGAAATCAACAGCATTTTCTATGGGGGTACTCCATTGTATTTGATAGGAATTAAGATAAAGTCGACTTAGTCTGTTTTCATAATTTAAGTTCACGGTGAATGGGATATGATATGTGTGTGTTTGTGATTTATTGTATGTCATTATCTTTTTTTCTAACCCGACAGAGACTTCGTAGGTAAACTTATTTGTTATTTTGTTCCCCAAAACACTGATATTCACTCCGGGAATATATAGTCGTCTATTTAATCCATTACTCAAATTTTCATCAGTAATCCCATATTTTAGTTTTACGATAGAATTTAAGCCGGACATAATCTTATATCTGATAGATGCATATACATCAAATGATTTTTTATTAAATAGATATGCTTGTTCAATGATATTGTAACCACTCGAAAGGTTTGAAACTTTATTATCTATATCAATAGATTCCTTGTAGAGTGTTGAACCTGTGGATAAAACTAAGCCATTGAACAGATCGTTGGAATAAATCAAACCGGCGTACAGACTGTGGTTGCTCGCTGTATTCAGAAAATTGGTTCCTAAGTTATCATCACTCATATTCTGGGTGATAAAATCCTTATATTTATAAGTCATATCCGATTTGTTAGTCTTTTTCAAGGCGTTATAATCAAACGAAAGATTAATTATCTGATTTGGTTTAATGATATAATCTACGGACAAATCATACAGGTATGCTTCGGGTTTATGATTGAAGTATTGATCGTAGGAGGATATAAGTTCGCCATTTGTGTATGTGTTTTTGGAAAGCAAGTTGTTACTTCTGTCACTGTTTATATAATAAAGTGTGGAATTGATTCGATATTTATTTGTTTGTTTACGAAGGGTTAGATTTGAGTTTGACGTGAAGTTTTCAGACCGGTTTTGTTCATCAAATAATTCGTTGAGGGATTCTGCAAACAAGGTTGAAAGCCGTTCTTTATTTCCGAATAACATCTGAATCTCCCGTAATTTAAACGTCGGATTATCTATGTTGTTTGTATTATTGATTAGAAAACCGTTCAGACGATTGGAAAATCTCATTAACGAGCCTTTAACTTCATATTTGTCAACTACCCCATATCCTCCTTCCATCGCAGTTGCCACTATATTCTTAAACCCACTTTTTGCTTTGATATTAAGTACTGTTTCTTCCGACAATTCTTTGTCTGCCGAGAAATTGTCCCTGTAATTATTGACTATCTGAAGTTTTTCAATCATTCTGTTTTCTATTTTATCAAGCGCTATACTGTTTTGATAATTGAATGTTTCTTTACCGTCAATCAATATTTTGTCAATATTCTTTCCTTTGTAGGTTATAGAACCGTCGTCATCCAGCCTGAAATGTGGACTTTTCTTCAGGATTTCTCCCAGTTTGTTGTTATCCGACAAATTGAGTTTTCCTATGTCTATACCTATTGTATCCTGCTCGATATTTTCGGGTTTGATGATGATTTCATTTAACAGGCTTACATCACTTGTCAATATATAGTCCATTTTTACGGTTTCATTAGAAAATTCCTTAGATTCTAAATCTATACTCAGTTTCTTGAAGCCGATATGAGTTATTGTAAGTGTCAATCCTTGCTTATCGTCAATATCCATTTTAAACGAACCGTCTTTGTCGGTGAAGGAATATTTTACAACTTTTCCATTCTTATTGACTAAGACGATGTTTGCTTGTTGGAGAAATGTATTTTCTTCGTCCATGACAATTCCTTCCAACACCAACTTCTGAGCAAATGCACTTAACGTATTGAGTGTGGCAATTACAATCAAGAATATGTATCTGAAACGATTCATATTCCTCTGTTCCTTAAGTTTAATTTTGTTTTAATGGTTACGATTTTTTTTAATATGAATGTTATAAAGAAATAGAAAATCACACATGAAACAACGGAGATGGGAATCAACCAGTACCCAAGTAACTCGATGGTTTCTGCATTGATTCCGGACAGGTAGCCAAGACCCACAAAATTCCCGTCTTCTATAAATAATCCGGTTTTATCGGGATAAAATATTTTTGCAATAGTTAGGATACCGCCTGATAATATAAGCAGGTACAGGATTGTGATGGTCACATATTGCCCTCCGGTTAACAGAAGGGCTGCAAAACCTTTGAGTATTCCCCAAAGATTGTATTTGTTAATGGCATATTTGAGTTGTTTTTCCGCAAGGATGGGCCTTAAATATGATTCCGGGTTTCCAAGATGACGAATAACTGTTTCCATTCTTTCTTCTTCGGAAAGAATCTTTTTATTGGAAATGAAAGATTCATAGATGTGCGAATCAATTTCACTCATAATGTCCTGCATATCGTCTTTGTCTAACCTTGCAATTGTTTCTTTTACCTGTTCAATATACTTTGCATATATCCGATATGCTTTTACCGAATTAAAATCATTCCTTTTCATATTCAATCTGATTATTAATGTCTTGAATTATTGTTTGCCAATAGGTATTGAGTTCTTCCATCATCTTTTCTCCTTCTTGTGTGAGGATATAGTATTTTCTTGGGATACCGGTTTTTTGTTCTATCCATTCGGAATTGACGCAACCATCTTCTTTTAGCCTGTTCAGGATGGGGTATATCGTCCCCTCTGATATGTCGAACCCTGTACACTCCTTGATTTTGACAATCAACAGGTACCCATAAAGCCGTTCTTGCTTTAACATGCTAAGAATCAACAGAGGAAGAATTGTCTTCTTCAGTTGTATTATCCAATTGTCTATAAATTTTCTGCCCATCTCTCTAAATTTTTTACAAAGATAACAATATACATCGTATTCCGAGGTACTTTGGATAGGAAATATTCATGCGAGGATGAATTTCGATGCTTTGTATTGCCTCCGGTGGCAAAGCCGTGAGGAAAAGCCTCCGTTTGGGGGAGGAAAATTCTCAGTAGTGAGAAATAAATTTTTCAGTACTGAAAAAAAAAATTCTCAGTACTGAAAAAAATATTTCTCAGTACTGAGAAATCCGGGCCTCGGACAGGGAATGACAGTTGTCTCACTGTCAGTATATTACGGATTGCCTTGAAGGGGATCTGCCTCTCGCTTGAGGGGGGGGGATTTGTCTTCAAAAAGATTATATTTGCAACGCACAAATCAGAAACAACGTACAAATCAGAAACAATTACAAGTATATGTATAGAAATAGGTATAGAAATAGGTTCCGCCGTTTGGCAACAGGCGTTTTGCTCTTGGCCTGTTGCCTGGCATGCGTACCGAAACAAACCGAGCAGGAAACCCTGCAACGCAGTTCGCCCGAAAAAGAAGGGATGCGTACCGTGGGGATCCTGCGTTTCCTCGAAGAAGTGAAAACCAAAGGCATTGATATGCACAGCCTGATGATTCTGCGACGCGGAAAAGTAATAACCGAAGGATGGTGGTATCCTTACCGGGCAAACTACCGGCAGATCATGCACTCGGTAAGCAAAACGTTTACGTCTACGGCCATCGGCTTTGCCGTAAGTGAAAATCTGCTGAGCGTAGACGATAAGGTGATCTCCTTCTTCCCCAATGACCTGCCTGCCGAGCGCTCTCCCTACCTGGAAGAACTGACCGTAAAACACTTACTCACCATGAGCGTGGGGCAGGACCCGGCGCCCGTCTTCCCGCTTTCGGACAAAAACTGGGTGAGGCGCTTCCTGGCTACACCCATTGTGCACAAGCCGGGAACGGTTTTCCTGTATAGCTCGTATGCCTCTCATATCCTGTCGGCCATTATCGGGAAGGTGAGCGGGCAAACGATGTTTGAGTATCTTCAGACACGCCTCTTGGAACCCTTGAATATAACCGATATACAATGGGAAGTCGATGCCGAAGGAAACAATATGGGCGGATGGGGAATGAGAATACGCACGGAAGACATGGCCCGGCTGGGACTGTTCTATCTGCAGCAAGGACGATGGGGCGGCCGGCAACTGCTCCCCAAGGAATGGATCCAAGAGGCCTCGGCCCCGCATATCTTCCAAGGCGACAGCCTGACCCTGGAAGAGGAATTAACGGATAACTGGGCGCAAGGATACGGATACCAGATCTGGCGCTGTACGAACAATGCCTACCGGGCCGACGGAGCCAACGGACAGTTTATCATCGTCATGCCCGAACAGGAAGCCGTGGTGGTCATCACCGAAAATACGGGCGATACCCGGCAGGTACTGCGTTTGGTTTTTGAACACCTCCAGCCGGTTATGACCCAGGGGGAATATGCAACCCGACAGGAAGACCGGGAAGCCTTGTCGAGCATGTTGAGCGCCCTTGCCGTGCCCGACCCTTTCCGCACGGACGAAGCCTTGGAAGCGCCCAAAAACAGCGCCCGGTCGTATGCCCTGGAAGCCAACGACCAACAACTGCAAACCCTCTCGCTCGCTTTCAAGGCAACGGGGGATATGCAACTGACAATCGCCGATACCTCCGGCCATAGCTATTCCTTCCCTTTCGGAGCCGATCGTTGGCAATACGGAGAAACCCCAAAGCCAAGCCCTTACTTCCTCAACCCGCGCAGAAACCCCGAAGGCCTGTTGCCGTGCGCTACGGCGGGCTATGGCAGTTGGACGGCGAAGGATCAACTCAAGCTCCGCCTGCTTTACCTGGAAGACTACCAGGAAGAAACCTATGTCTTCCGCTTTGAAGAAGACCGGGTGGAGATCGACCTAAGCAATAGCAATAGTGCAACGCCCTTAGCGCCCCTTCTGCTAAGGGGCCGTCTTATTTAATCTTTTAACCCCATCATATCATGAAAACAACGTATGCAAAAACCTTGTGCGCCGGTATGTTTCTCTGCGCCGCAACCCTTTCTTTGTCTGCCCAAGCCCCGCCGACCCGATTGATTATCCGGGCCGACGATATGGGCGCTTTCCACTCGGCCAATACAGCCTCGGTGGCGTGTTTCCAAAACGGCATTGAAACCTCGGTGGAGGTCATGGCCGTTACGCCCTGGTTTCCCGAGGCGGCGAAAATGCTGCGGGAGAATCCGGGCCTGGACGTCGGGCTTCACCTGGTCCTTACCAGCGAATGGGAGAACATGAAGTGGCGACCGCTCACCCCATGCCCCAGCCTGACCGACAAAAACGGATACTTCTACCCCATGATTTCCCCCCATAAGGCCTATCCGGGTCAGTCCCTGGGGGAAGTAAAATGGAACCTTACGGAGATAGAAAACGAGTTCCGCGCCCAAATCGAGCTGGGGCTGAGGAATATCCCGCAGATCAGCCATATGACCGGGCATATGTTCTCCACCGGGTTCGATGCGGAGGTGGCGCGTCTCTGCGAACGCCTGGGCCGGGAGTATCACATCCCCTCGGTGGATTACGCCCAGGCCGTGGAGCGCTACCGTTTCATCCCTGTCGGCTACGAAGGGCCTAAGGCAACGGCGGCAGAAAAGGAAGGCTCCTTCCTCGCCATGCTGGATAAGCTGGAAGCGGGGAAGACCTATATGTTTCTCGATCACCCGGCCTATGACAACCAGGAGATGTCCGCCGTGGGGCATATCGGCTATGAGGACGTGGCCGTTGACCGGCAGGGAGTGGTGGATTTATTCACCAGCGAAAAAGTAAAACGGGCCATAGAGGAAAAGGGCGTCGAACTCATCTCCTACAACGAGCTGCTGAAGGCGCTTCCCAGAAGCTCCTTGGCCGCCGAAAAGGTGGAGGCAAGGGCCGTCCCCAACTACCTGGAGGCCGTTCGGAAAGCCGAGCAGGATCTGCACAGTTTGATGATTCTTCGCAACGGGAAGGTCGTGGCGGAGCACTGGTTCGGCGAACATGCCGCCGACAAGCCCCATGCGCTTCATTCGGTGAGCAAAACCTTTACGGCCACGGCCATTGGATTTGCCGTAGCCGAGGGGAAGCTCCGGGTGACGGACCGGGTTATTTCCTTTTTCCCCGATCAATTGCCCGCCGAGGTGAACGACAACCTGCGGGCCCTTGAGGTGCGTCACCTCCTTACGATGTCTTCCGGCCACGATGTGGAGCCGGGGGACGTTCGCCGTGCCGGGGAGGTGGA
Organism: Tannerellaceae bacterium; assembly: GCA_031278605.1. GTDB lineage: Bacteria > Bacteroidota > Bacteroidia > Bacteroidales > Tannerellaceae > DFXE01. Next base: position 9,934 of record JAITKB010000133.1, on the reverse strand, counting down.
TTGGGTGAAGGGTTTCCTTGCCGCTCCTTTTGTGCACAAGCCCGGCACCTTTTTCGTGTACAACAGCCTGGGGACCTACGTGCTCTCGGCCATTCTCCAAAAGGTAACGGGCGAGAAACTCACGGATTACCTCTACCCGCGCCTTTTCCGTCCGCTGGGCATTGTGGGGGCCGTATGGGAGGAAAGTCCGCAGGGCGTCCAGACCGGCGGCTGGGGCCTGTACCTGAAGACGGAAGACCTGGCCAAGATGGGGCTTTTCATCCTCCAAAAGGGGAAATGGAACGACCGACAGCTTTTGCCCGAAGCCTGGTTTGAGGAAGCGACCTCGTCCCACATTGCCTCCCTGCCGGCCGGAAGGCGACCGGAGCAGATCCATGCCGAGAGCCGGGAAGTAGACTGGCTGCAAGGCTACGGCTACCAGATGTGGCGAAGTCGGCACAACTCCTTCCGGGCCGACGGGGCGAACGGACAATACATCCTCATCCTCCCCGAAAAGGACGCCGTGATTGTGACAACGGCCCACATCCTCGACATGCAGCAGGAGTTGAACCTGATCTGGAAATACCTCTTACCGGCACTGAAATAACCTCTAACCAAATAGTTCTGCAATGAAAACAAAACGATTCCTGCTGCTGCTGCCGCTGCTGCTTTCTTTGCCCTTCTCTCCGGGACGGGCGCAAGGGGCGTTTGACGCCTTCTTTGAACCCAAGAGCCTGCGGGTGGACTTCGTCCTGAGCGGCAATGCGACCCATCAAACGGCGGCTTTGCTGCAACTGCGCGAAGAACCGGTCTGGGCCGGGCCGGTGAAGAACCTCCTGGACACCTTCTTCTACGGCGGATATTACGTAAACGTTTACCACCGGGCAAGCCGGCAACTCCTCTACTCCAGGGGCTTTAATACCCTGTTTGAAGAATGGCGAACCACGGCCCAGGCGAAAACGGAAACCCAGGCGTGGACCAACAGCATCTCCGTCCCCTACCCCAAAGAAGCCGTGACGGTGGAGATTACCGGACGAAGCCGGGAGGATATGCTCTTTTATTCGCTGCTGCGCCTGGAGGTTGATCCCCGGAGCATCTTCATCGACCGGGGGGCTTTGAAGGCGAACCGGGTGACCACCATTCAGTACGCCGGAGAGCCTTCCGGCAAAGTCGACCTGGTGTTTCTGGCCGAAGGCTATACGGAGGGCGAGCAGGAGAAATTTGTGGCCGACGCCCGGCGTTTTACCGAGACGCTGTTTGCCGAGGCGCCCTACAAGGCGCGGCGCGGGGACTTCAACGTCCGGGCCGTTGGGCTTGTGTCCGAGGAATCGGGCACGGATGTGTCCGGGGAGGGCGTCTTCCGGCAAACGGCCCTGAACTCCGGTTACTATACGTTCGGCCTGGATCGCTACCTCACGACCCCGGACATGAAAGCCGTGCGCGACGCCGTGTGGAACGTACCCACGGACGCCATCTTCATCCTGGTGAACGCCGAGACCTACGGCGGCGGCGGCATGTACAACTTCTACGCCATCGGAACGGCCGACAATGCCCGCACGCCCAGCGTCTTTGTGCACGAGCTCGGGCATAGTTTCGCAGGCTTGGCCGACGAGTATTTTACCTCCGAAGTGGCCTACGACGAGACCTTCTACAACCTCAGCCTCGAACCCTGGGAACCGAACATCACCACCCTTACGGACTTCGAGGCCAAATGGAAGAACCTCCTGCCGAAGGACACCCCCATCCCCACGCCGGATACGGCCGAATACGCCGACAGCCTGGGCGTCTTTGAAGGCGGAGGCTACCTCTCCAAAGGCATCTATCGCCCGAAGGTCCATTGCGCCATGCGCGACTACGCGCCCTTTTGCCCCGTATGCTCCCGCGCCATCGACCAAATGATCGACTTCTTTCTTTTTTAATGGAAAATTTTGCCCGCATGGACAGAGAAACGAAGGCGCTTCTCGAGGGGCTAAATTTCCTGTGCACTCCGGCTAAATTTCCTGTGCACTCCGGCAAAATTTCCTGTGCACTCCGGCAAAATTTTCTGTGCACTCCGGCAAAATTTTCTGTGCACTCCGGCTGCAGCTCCTGTGCACAGGAAGTTTCGGGGGTTTCCGAAGGAACTCCAAAGAAGAGCGGGAGGAGTTGGAAACCCTCTGAATATCAATCACTAACAAACAACTAAAAGAAATGACGGCAGAGATTATTACAATCGGCGATGAACTGCTTATCGGGCAGGTGGTGGATACGAATTCGTCCTGGATGGCTGCGGAACTGGAAAAGGAAGGTTTCCGCACACGGTGGATTACAAGCGTGGGGGATGCAGAGGAGGATCTGCTGGCGGCCGTGGCGGGCGCCTTGCAACGGGTTGAGGTCGTTTTGACCACGGGAGGACTTGGCCCGACCCCAGACGACGTCACAATGGATGCGCTCTGCCGCTTTTTCGAGAGCGACCGGCATTTCTCGGAGGCGATCCATGCGCAGATCCAGGACCTCTTCCTGCGTTCCGAGCGGGAGATGAACCCCCTGACCCGGCGGCAGGCCGTGGTGCCCGACCGCGCAAAGCCCATCCCGAACCCTGCGGGAACAGCCCCGGGCCTGTGGTTCGAACGCAACGGCAAAGTGCTGGTGGCCCTGCCCGGCGTCCCCGAGGAAATGAAGCGCATGATGCAAAAGGAAGTGATCCCCCGCCTGAGGCAGGCCTTCGGACAGGACGTTTACGTGCGGCATCGTACGTTTTGGGTGACGGGCCTCAGCGAATCGGCCCTGGCTCTGAAGCTGGAGGGTTTCGAAGCCGGGCTTCCTTCGGGTGTGAAACTGGCCTACCTGCCCCGTGAGGGCCTGGTGCGCTTGCGTCTTTCGGCTTGTTGCCCGAGCGAGGAAGAGGCCCTGGGGCAGATCGCCGAACAGCAGGAAAAACTGGCGCAACTGCTGGGGCGTCCGCTCCCGGGAGAAGACGACAAGCCCCCGAATCTGCTCCTGGGCGAAGCGCTCCTGGCCAAAAAATGGAAAATGGGAACAGCCGAAAGCTGCACGGGAGGCGCTCTTGCTGCCGCGATAACCTCGGCCCCCGGCAGCTCGCGCTACTATGCGGGCGGCGTGGTGAGCTATGCCAACGAGGTGAAATGCGGGGTGTTAGGGGTTGCGGAAGCCCTCATGGGGAGGTTTGGCGCCGTTAGCCGCGAGGTGGTGGAGCAGATGGCCCTGGGCGCTCTCCGAACCCTGAACTGCGATTGCGCCGTGGCCACCTCCGGCATTGCAGGCCCGGAGGGAGGAACGGCCGAGAAACCGGTGGGGATGGTATGGATAGCCGTTGCCTCCCGGGATGGGCGGATGGCGTCCCGCTGTTTCCGTTTCGGGAGCATTTTAAGGGAGGTGAATATCGCCCGCGCCGTGAACGCGGCCTTTGTCCTGCTGCTGGAGTTGGTAAGCGGAAAAGAAAGCTAGAAGAGGGGTCAAAGCTCGTCGAGCTGCACGACCATGCCGGGTATGGGGGGTTTGGCGATGATCCTTTGCGTATCGGGGTCGAACTCGTAGAGTTCTTTCAGGAGGATTTGCCCGGTGTTGTCCATGGCGTATCGTGCAAAATACTCCTTCTTCGTATTCGAGCGCCCGTCGAAGATGGGAACAAAACTGAAAGAATCCTCGGTATTCCTGTCGAACTGCAGTTCCTCGATGATGGTTCTTTCCTCCATCCCCCCCTTGGATTCAACCAGAAAAACACGGATATGCTTGGCGTCAAACTGCGTATCGGAGGTGGAAAACGCCTCCAGGAGATGCGACGGGCCGACAATCGCCGAGAAGAAATGAAACATACCGAGGTCTTCGGCCACGGTATATTTTTTGCCGGTCATGGCCTGGTTTTGTGAGCAGACAGGCCCACCGTAGAAGGTGGCCGACAGGAGCAGGGCTGGGAAAAGGGCATGTAGCTTCATAGGTTGTTATATTAAAGAAAGTTTGAAATGTTGCTTTAGGGGTTCCGATGCGCCTGGGCTGCGTCGGCTCCGGCCCTGAGGGCCTGAAGGTTCAGGCGAACGATCGCTTCCCCCTTGCCCCGGAAGATGCGCTCGACGCCGTTTTCTATCCGATGGTATCCGATTCCAAGAAAGGGAGTCGCGGCCCCCAGCATCACCGTGTTGGCGACTTGGGCCGAGCCGAGGTCTTTGGCGATTTTCTCCACGTCGAGCGCCACCGTGCGAGGCAGTTTCCGGAGTTCTTCGTTCACCTGTTCCGGCGCGGGATAATTCGGGATATTCAGGTAAGGTTGCGAGTGGGTGACCACCCAGCCGTCCTGTTTCAGGAAAGGGAGGTAGCGGAGGCTTTCCATGGGCTCGAGCGCGAGAATCAACTCGGCCTGTCCCCTTGGGATGAGGTCGGAGGCGATGGGCCGGTCGGAAAGGCGGAGGTTGGACTGCACGTCTCCTCCCCGCTGACTCATGCCGTGGACCTCGGCCTGTTTCATATAAAGCCCCTCCAGGAGAGCCGCTTGGCCAATGATGGCGGCAATGGTGAGGATCCCTTGCCCTCCCACGCCGGCGAGTATGAGGTCTGTTTTCATTTTCGGACGGGATGTTTTCTTTTCAATGTTTGTATACAGGCTCTTCTGGGTATCACTACGGATACCCCTTTGTAGGCGATTTCTTCCCGGAGGATGCCTTTCATTTCCTCGTAATTCTTCTTCAGGGGGATCATCACCCGAACGTGTTCCTCCGCTACGCCTAGGCCCCGGCAGATGCTTTCAAGGCGTCCTGTCCCGGCGGAGTTTTGCCCTCCGGTCATTGCCGTTGTTTCGTTGTCGGAGATGATGATGGTGACGGGGGTTTGTTCGTTTACGCAATCCAGCAATCCGGTCATCCCGGAATGGGTGAAGGTGGAGTCGCCAATCACGCAGATAGCCGGGAAGACCCCGGCCTCGGCAGCCCCTTTGGCCATGGTGATGGAAGCCCCCATGTCGATGCAGGATTCTATGCTGTGGAAAGGAGGCAAGGCTCCCAGCGTATAACAACCGATGTCGCTGAACACTTTGGCCGTATCGGGGTAAGATTTCAGCACCTCGTTCAGGGCCTCGTACACATCGCGGTGTCCGCATCCGGCACACAGGGCGGGGGGACGTTGTTTTACGATCTCAGGCACGTCATAGTAAGCAACGATGCTTTTCCCCAACGCCCGCCCAACGCTATCCGGCGTAAGTTCGCCGTCCCTGGGCAGGGTCTGATCGAGGCGTCCGTGCAGGATTAGCCCCCGGCCCAGGAATCCTTTCAGTTGTTCTTCCACAACGGGGAAGCCCTCCTCCAGCACGAGGATTTCCCCGCAGGCGTTTGCCAGGCGTTCGATCGGTTTGCGCGGCAGAGGATATTGTCCGATCTTCAGCACCGGATGTTCGAATCCTTCGGGGTAATTCTCCGAGAGGTAATTAAAAGCAATACCGGTGGTGATGATGCCCAAGCGCTTATCGGGAGCATCGAAATAAACATTGTAGGGCGAAACTTCCGATTCGCGGGTAAAGGTTTCCTGGGCTTTCAGCAAGGCCTTGAAACGTTGTCTGGCAATGCCCGGCAGGAGGATGAAACGCTGTTTGCCGTCTTGGGGGAAACTCAGCCTGTTTTGTTCCTTCTTCCGGCGGGTTTCCACGGTGGCCCGCGAGTGTGCCATGCGTGTGGTGATCCGCAAAAGAAGGGGGTAACCGGTTTTTTCGGATAGCTCAAAGCCGTTGTACACCATATCGTAGGCCTCCTGCTGGCAAGAGGGTTCGAGCATGGGGATCATGGCGAAATTACCCAAGACACGGTTGTCTTGTTCGTTCTGCGAGGAGTGCATGGATGGGTCGTCTGCCGTGACGATAATCAAGCCGCCGTGGACGCCGCTCATTGCCGCGTTCATGAAACAGTCGGCGGCCACGTTAAGCCCCACGTGTTTCATGCAGCAAAGCGCCCGTTTCCCGGCATAGCACATCCCCAGGGCTGCTTCCATGGCTGTTTTTTCGTTCACGCACCATTTGCTGCGGATATTTTTCTCCTTTGCTTCGGTTGCGTTTTGGATATACTCCGTAATCTCGGTAGAGGGCGTTCCGGGATAGGCGTAAACACCGGACAGTCCGGCGTCAATGGCCGCTTGCGCTATGGCTTCATCGCCCAGGAATAAATGTTTTCCCATGTACTGTAATATTGAATTGATAGGATTGTATGGTATGGTATCTAATTTGCATCAAAGATAGGGGTTTTACGAAAAACAAGGCATGCCTCGTCAGCGAATGTTTCTTCTGTTCAATTCGGCACGGTAGCGGTTGGCATTCCGGTTATGTTCCGCGAGCGTAGCGGCGAAGTTGTGTCGTCCCGAGAAATCTTCCTTGGCACACATATAAATATACCGGTGTCTTGTATGGTTCAGCACCCCGTCGATTCCTTTGGCGGAAGGCAGCTTAAGCAATCCCGGCGGTAATCCGGTGTGTTTGTAGGTATTGTAGGGGGAGTCGATCTCCAGGTGTTCAAACAGGATACGTTGAAGTGCGAAGTTGCCTGTCGCGAACCTGACGGTTGGGTCGGCCTGCAGAGGGATCCCTTGGCGAAGACGGTTCAGATAAAGTCCGGCCACAACGGGATATTCATCGGTCGCGGCGGTTTCTTCCTCCACGATAGAGGCCAGGATGGCGGTTTCTACTGGCGTCAGGGCTATATCGGCAGCCTTTTTCTTCCGTTCGTTTGTCCAGAAGGCGTCGTATTCCCGTTTCATCCGTTGCAGAAAGTTTTCCACCGGTATATTCCAATAAATCTCGTAGGTGTCGGGGATAAAGAGTGCGCCGATGGTTTGGGTTGTAAATCCCAGCGCTTGGCAGTAGTCGGGATCTTTGAGTTTGTGGAGTAACTCCTCTTTGCCGAGCATGAGTTGTTCATCCATTCGTTCGGCCAGATCTTCCACGAAGCGTATATTGTGAAAGGTTATCCGTGTGGGGCTTTGTTGTCCCCGCCGCAAGTTGTTCAGCAGCGTCCGGTAGCTCATACCGGGTGTGACGGCATATCGTCCGGTTTTCATGTTTTCCGTATACTTCCATACGTTGGCCAGCCATATGAAATGCCTCGGATGTGTCATGCCGGCCGAGTCTACCAATTGCCGGCAAAGGTCTCCGAAATCCTTCCTGTGGTCAACATAGAGATAGGTAATTTCCTTATTGGCGAAGCCGGATAGGTAAAACCTACGATAGACCCAGCATCCGACACCAACCGGGAGGGCAATACCAAACATCCAAATACAGGCAAAAAGAAAGCGTTTCATTGATATATATACTTATTAAATGACAGGGTGATACGGTGAATGATATAAATCAATCGCAAATGTACTTCCTTTTTTCCTGAATTATCCTTACCGGTCTTTGCCTATTCGGAAATATCCTTATCTTTGCCGCACGTTCATTCAAAAACGAACCGGAAGGATGGGTGAGTGGCTGAAACCAACAGTTTGCTAAACTGTCGTACGGGAAACTGTACCGGGGGTTCGAATCCCCCTCCTTCCGCCAAGGAATAGCCGAGCGGCGACACCCCGGGGAAAAAAATAAGTCTGTAAGTCTGCTTACAGACTTATTTTGGTTTAATGAATATCCGCAAAGTGACCTACCCTCCAAAAGGTATCCGTATCAGGGAGTATTTGGGAATCAAAAATAGTTCTTTAATTGTTATCCTATATCACTGATATTTAGTATATTTGCATATTGTTTCCAATAAGTTTCAGTTATGAATATTTTAGATTTCAGCAAGCGTTTTCCAGACGAAAATGCCTGTATTGAGCATTTTAAGGCTCAACGCGAGCAGAACGGCGTAGTTTACCCCCAATGTGGCGGCAAGGAACATTACTGACTCAAAGGTAAATTACGGTACGAATGTAAACACTGCCATTACCGGCAATCGTTGCGTTCGAGAACGGTTTTGGAACACAGCAAATTACCATTTCTGTATTGGTACGTGGCGATGCACTTTTTGACAAGCACTAAAAAGTCGTTTTCGGCGGCAGAACTTCAACGTCAACTGGGTCATAAACGTTATCAGCCGATTTGGGAATTGCTCAATAAACTGCGCGATGTGATGGGCAAACGGGATGACAAATATAAACTTGGAGGAGAAATAGAACTTGATAATGCATTTATTGCCACATTGATACCGGAGGAGGAAAAGGACAAACCGCTCAAACGCGGCGCAGGCAGTCAGAAACAGTCGAAAGTGGTTGTAATGACTGAAAGTACGATTGTCGAGAACCCCAAACAGGAAATGAAACCCAAGCAGGTCAATCACTTGAAGATGGTGGTTATTGATAATTTGCAGGCTGAAACCCTTACCGAAGTTGTCAAAGAACATATTGATTCACAGGCAGAAAGTTGAAACAGGTCGTAAAATCACACAAGGCACAGGTGCTAAAGACAAAAGACCTGCCAAAGATACTTCCATGGGTGCATATTGCCATTGGAAACGTCAAACGGCTCTTATTTGGATATGCATCATCAACTGACAAAGGAGTATTTGCTATATTACCTCAATGAGTTTTGCTACAAGTTTAATCGCCGATACTTCGGCGAGCATCTCTTTGACAGGCTCGTCTTGGTTGCTGTAACTTACCCGACCGATTTTAGATCGAGAATTTACAATAGGTCGCTTTGCGGATAATCATTAATTTGAACCTCAACACAGGCAATTATCCATATTTTAGTTTGTTACATAACGAAATGTTTGCAATTCCTGTTCTTTCCCGGCTTACTCCTGTTGACCGGTGGAAAACTGTTTTTGGCTATTCCGATCTTTGCTTTGTAGGTGCTGGGGATTGCTTATCCAAAACTCAGGTCCTGAGCGGCCGTTTTGAGCGAATGAAGAAGATTTATGCCGACGGCGGTTACCGGAGAGAGTTAGAGAAAAAGTCAAAAAAGACTTCGGGTGTGACATGGAAATCACCCTGCGCTCAGACAAATCAACCAGATTCACCCCTTTGCCCAAACAATGGGTTGTGAAGAGAACTTTTTCTACGAGTATAAGGTCTCTTCGAGCACGGCTATGATACATCTGGCTTTTATTGCCTTAATACTCAATCGAATTTATTCGCATTGAAATTTAAACAGTTTCTATTCTAAGTGAAATTTAAATTATGTTCTATAGCATATTTTTTCATAGTTTTTTTTTGAAGTATTTCATATTACTTTGTATACGGAAAAATTATGTTGTATTGAAAGGTTGAGTATTGAATTTATTTTTTACTTGACTCGGAAAATATTAATGTTGGGCGTTTATTTTTGAAAGACATCAATGTTTTATATCCGTCGGTTAGTTTGGAAATTTGGTAATGATAGTCACTTATATTATAATTTTTTAACAATAAGAAAATAATGTTATGGAGCAAAAAAATAGAACTTTAATAGAGGTTCAAAAAATGGATCAGAATGTTCCCGTAGAGGCATTTTGTGCTTCCGGGTATACTGCCGGGAACGGATCAGTCAGTTGTAGCAGTGGATATAGCTGTGGATGGTTAGGTGTATCAAGTACGTTTGAAGAAGATGACGTGATTTTGTAAATAATTATCAATAATATAAGTGTTATCATTTTTAAAAACACCAATTATGTTCCTAAAACGAATAAGTTTATTATTATTTGTATTTATTCTTTGTTCTATAAATGCTTCTTCTCAGTATTCAATTAAGGGAAAACTATTAAACTTGGAGAAAAAGCCGATTGATTTTGCTCAAGTTTATTTATTGCAGGATTCAACTATTATAAGAAGGGAATTGACCGATTCTTTAGGAGAATTTATTATTTCACAGAATGGTGGAAAATATATACTGAATATTATTCAAATGAATAAAATTTTATAGGTATAATCGCTTAGACCTCACTCTTCAAATCTGCTCATTTAGTCTAATTGGATTGTTTTTGATCATCCTTTTTATTAGCGAATCAAAGATTGTATCCATATTGTTTCGTCTATT
>JAITKB010000030.1 GCA_031278605.1 Tannerellaceae bacterium | reverse complement strand
CTGACGCCCCACCCCAAGGAGTTCGACCGACTGGCCGGAGCCTCCGCCTCCGGCTACGAACGCCTGATGAAAGCCCGGAACTTCGCCATGGAACATTCCCTCATCCTCGTCCTCAAAGGCGCACACACGGCAAGCTGCCTCCCCGACGGAACGGTCTGCTTCAACACAAGCGGAAACCCCGGCATGGCAACCCCCGGCAGCGGCGATGTGCTGACGGGAATCCTCCTGGGACTCCTCGCCTCGGGACATCCCCCACGGGAAGCGGCCATAGGCGGAGTATGGCTGCACGGCACGGCAGGAGATCTGGCCGCAAAACGTCAGTCGGAAGAAAGTATGCTGGCCGGCGACCTCGTGGAAGAACTCGGCAAAGCCTTTAAACAGGCCCTAAGCCCGACCCCGTTGTCGGGGAAGCTATCGCCGGCGACGAAGGAATAATTCGGGAAAAGAAGAGAAATCTTTCCTGTACATGATGCCGAAGCCCTGGGTGGTGAGGCTTTGCTTGAGGTAACGGTACATCTCGTTGGCGCGGTTGTAGGCCTTCAGGCGAAATTCGCCGCCGGGAGTTAGCAGGTATTCAAGGTCAAATTCGCCTACAAAGACATTCTTTACGGTGGGGTTGTTCCGGTATCCGAAGTTGCCGTTGAAAAGCAGCCGGTTGTCCCACAACTGACCGGAAAGGAGCATCTCCACCTCCGTTTCGCTAATCCCCTCCTGCCCGGTGCGGATGTTCGTGCCGATTTGAACCCGATCGGTCATGGCACTCAAAATACCCGATAGCTGAGAAGAAATAGCCGCCGAAGTGACCGCGCTAAACTCAGAGCCCAGGGGCGCCTGCGTAAAGTCCGAAGGGTGAAACTTATTCAATACCAAAAGATACACAATCTGGCGGGTAAGCATATCCTCGGTATTGGCATAACTCCTTACCTTGCTCTCCAACTCCGTGTTCGCCCCGGGCAATTCCAAGTCGAAGGATATGGAAGGATTGCGGAACATGCCTTCCAGCAAAAGCACACAGTTGACGGGAATGTTCGTGCGGGCGCTTTCCTCCAGTAAATTGGGATCCAGATCGCCGATGTTGGCCGTTAAATTATAGATGGCGTCAATGTCCAGGGTCGCCTCCAGGGGATCGCCGCCAAACGACACAGAACTCCCCTGGCGTATCTTAAAATCCTTATGGATGAGCTGCTGGAGACTGAAATGGTAACTCCCGCTCAGGATATGGAAGATGCCGTACATGCGCAGGTCGGACTTCGTGCCGTAGGCGATCTGCAGGCTTCCGTTGCCGTATCCCTTGATCTTATCGCCCGATAAGGGGTCGATGACCAGTTCCAGGTTCGCCTCCGGCGTTACATCCAACGTAAAGTTCATCTGAAGCTCCGTGCCGCTATCCGGAGGCGGCGAAGACGAAACGGGCGGGGCGGCAACGGAAGCGGACGGCACAACGGCAGACGGGGAGGCGTCTCTGAAAACAAGAAAATCATAGGCCGTGGCCGTATTGCCACCCCCCGTGAAATTGAAAGACACGGAGGTCTCCGGCTCGCTCCGCATGTTCACATCGAAACGAATCAACTGCTCGTTGCCCTGTATGCGGGACGTCCCGCCGGCAAAAACGGAACCGTAAATCATAGGACTCTGACTCTCCGTGGCATTATACACCAGCATCCGGTCGGTCCGGATGTCGACGGAAAACTCAAAGTCGCGGAAGTAAGCATGTCTCACCTCAGCTGTGACACGGCCCGTATTGCCGAAAGCGTCGCGCAAAGTCACGTCCTCCATCCCAATGGAGCCGGGACGGAGGTGGATGGAATCGGCAAAGGCATAGGACGTATTGAGGACGTCTACGCTCAATCCCCCCTCCTTCACCAAGACCTCCCCCTCCAGATCTATGTCCCGGAAAGAACCGAACAAGCGGGCATGGCCCGTTGCCCGGCCCCTGAGACCGGATGCCACATCGTCCAAGTAAGGCGCCAGGAAAGATACGTTCAGGTTCTCGGACAGGAAAGAGAGATCAATCCCCGCACGTTTCCCCACAGGGTAGATGTATCCGTTTACGTTGGTCTGCACCGTGTCGTGCTCGTATACATTCCCCGTCATCCGGACGCCCTCCCGGAGGTTATCCCATCGGCTGAAAAGATTCAAGTCCCCCAGCCCAACCCGGTTGAAGGAAAAATCCTGCACGTAGAGGTTGCCGTTCAGCACACGCTTCGCATACGCATCGCTGAGGTGGAACAATCCGGTAGCTATCCCCCCAAAACGAAGCTTGGATATATTCAGCGCCTCAAAAAGGTAGCCCAATTCAATCCGGTTCAACTCCAGCAGCAAGGTATCGGCCGGGTTATCGGAAACAACCCCGTCCAGGCAGATCCCCTCCCCCTCGTGCGCAATCCGGAAGTCGCGCACCTCTATCCGCCCCTTGCCGAGACGGAAATCCGCCTCGGATATGCTCCAAACACTGTCGTTGATAACCAAGGGACTTTCCTCGAGGTGAACCTCCGTGCGCAGACGGGGCCTTGTCCCTTCCTGCTCTTCCGTAAACAAAGCCGAGGCGCGCAGACGGGCTTCAAAACGCCGCTCCTTGTTGTTCGCCCATTGAAACAAACTCCCTATCCGGTTATCCTTTGCCTCTGCCTCCCACGTAAGGTAGTTCCGCACCTGCTTGCCGTAGTGCGTAGCCCGCAGGCGCAGGTCGATTTTGTCCAAAGGATTCTCGCAGGTAAAGTAGCAGGATTCAAACCGGGATTCCCCTACCAGAAAGTCGGGAAGGAAAATTTCCGTGCGGAACTTATTAAAAGCGCTGTTGTAAAAGCCCGTGATACGCCCCTGGCTCATCAACGTGAGCGGAAGCTTAAGGGTTGCCGACAAAGCCTGGGTGTTCTCAACGGTCAGCAGGAGAGAGAAATTATTTTCCTCCGTACTCCGGCTTTTGGTCGTCGTATTGATTAGCGCCGGCAGATAGTTGCGCAACGTATTAAGGACGCCCGGAAAGAGCGTGGCAAAGGAATAAACGCCGCTCACCTCTCCGTTCACAAGATCCGAGGACACGACAAGGCGTTTGTCCGGCGCCTCGCCCGAGGCCGTTACCTTCAACTGCTTCAGGAGGAAGTCGTGGGCTTCGGTATGAATCTTCAGGCTGTCTACGGTGATGCTTCCCCTGAGGTTGTCTATCGTATTGCCTGCGAAATCGGCATCTATGGAAACGGAAATCTCCGGCGAGGCAAGCTTGTCGTAAAGGTTGAGATGATCGGGACGGAAATGCCGTAAGTCGGCCCTGAAATTAAACACCGGATCGTGCTTGTCGTTCCGGAACATACCTTCCGCATACACCGCGACGTTGGGGTCTTCCATCCGAAGGATACCCTCGAAACCGTTCTGCCGGAAATCTCCGGAAAGCAGCAAATTCTCGTATCGGTAGTTCCGGAAGTCCAACTCGCTCACCCGAGCCCGGATATTGCCGGCAAAAGATCCTCCTTCGGGACATTGTGCATCAATCGAGACATCAAAGCGGGCTATCCCGAAAGGATTATCGCCCTCAAACAATTCGCCGACCGACAATTCCGACGAGGAGATATGTCCCTGCACATAGGCGGCAATCTGCTTCTCCCGGTCACTCCCGAAAAGCAAATCGGTTTCGATGGACCCGATGTCCGACGACAGTTTGCCGTAGGCCACCAGATGATTGAAGAAACCCGATATTTCGCCTCTGAAATACACGCTGCCCAGGCCCTTGAGGGATTTGGGCAGTATAACCGGGTTGAGGTACATCCGGCTCACCTCCCCCAGGAGGTAAGTTTCCTCGGGGCGGGTGATGCCCTTTAGCTGCATCTTGCCGGTGAACTGCATCTTGTCGCCATACCTCAGCGTCAGCCGCCGGAGATGGATGTCGTTGATGCAACCGGAAGCCTCGGCCGACAACTCAACGGCGTCGCCGAACCGGTCAAGCGCCGGGATAAACGCCGCCAACTCCTTCGGATATAATTCCGAAGGAGCAATGAGGAGGTTGAGCGGCGCCTTGCTTAAGAGTTCGTCCGTTTGGGTTACGCGGGAATAATCCATGCCGGCGCGGGTTATTTTCAGAAGACTTCCCGGCAAACGGATCTCAAAATCGCTGAGGTTCACACTGTCCCTGTTCCCTACAACAGATACCGACAGTTTGTTTACAACCAGGCCGGAATTTTCTACAAAACTCATCTTCCGGATGTGGGCGTTCAGGCTATCGCTCCGTAAAACCGGGAGCGACACATTGGCGCTGATATTCTTCAAAGCAATATGCGAGAGGTTGAACTTATCCGGCGTTGCTTCTTCGCTCCATACATCGAAACGGATCTCTCCCCGGCGCAGGCGGATGGAATTTATCTGCAAGTCAACCCCGGCGGGCTGCTGCGTGCTGTCGCGGCGAAAGGCATCGAGCAGAAACTGCAGATTCGTTTCCCGCTCCGGCGCATCCTTGTACAGGCTGATTGAAAAACCCAACACGCCCAGGCTCGTAAAAACCCATTCGCCCTGCAACAAACGCAGGGGACTGAAGCGTGCGGCAACATAATCGGCCTCAAACAGCGTTCGACCGTTCCGGTCTTCCAGATACAAATCTTCCGCCGTGAGGCTGCTAAGCCACTCTAAGCCGACTTTCCCGACGCGAACGGGCACACGCAATTGCGCACTGAGTTCCGAAACAACCCGGTCTTTCACCCTGCGCTGAACGTCGGGAATATTCAGCAAGACAACCGGCGCAATCAAGAGCAAACTGGCTAAAATAAGCAGTAAGAAGGTTATGTGTTGTAATTTTTTTATTTTCATCCGATGCTGTGTTCACGCACAAAACTACGATATTATTACCACAGATTTTTGTTCTTTTGCACAAAAAAAGGAATATGACAGTAACGATCTTAGGGATTGAATCCTCGTGCGACGACACCTCGGCAGCCGTCATTCGCAACGGCGTGATGCTCTCCAACATCATTGCCGGGCAGGATGTTCACCGCCGCTACGGAGGGGTAGTGCCCGAATTAGCCTCGCGTGCACACCAGCAAAACATCATACCGGTGGTTGCCGAAGCGCTCCGGTGCGCCGGCGTGGAGAAGTCGGAATTGAACGCCATCGCCATCACGTTTGGGCCGGGCCTGCTGGGGTCTTTGCTGGTAGGGGTTTCCTTTGCCAAGGGGTTATCGGCCTCGTTGCGCATCCCCCTGGTGGATGTAAACCATCTGCAGGCGCATGTCCTGGCGCACTTTATCCGCCGGACGCCCGACGACACGTCGGCGCCTTCTTTCCCCTTCCTCTGTCTGTTGGTATCGGGGGGGAATTCGCAAATCATTCGCGTAGAAGACTACGACAGGATGGAAGTAATAGGGCGAACCATCGACGACGCCGCCGGCGAAGCCTTCGACAAATGCGCCAAAGTGATGGGGCTGGATTATCCCGGAGGACCTGTCGTCAACCGCCTCGCAGCCGAAGGCAATCCCAAGGCTTTTACCTTTGCCAAACCTCATATACCGGGCTACGATTATAGTTTCAGCGGACTGAAAACCTCTTTCCTCTACACCCTGCGCGATTGTCTGAAGAAGGACAGGAATTTCATAGAGAACCACAAGGCCGACCTTTGCGCCTCACTTCAGTCTACCATAGTCGATATATTAATGAATAAACTGCTCCAAGCCTCCAACGACTCCGGCATAAAAACCTTAGCCTTGGCCGGGGGGGTATCGGCCAATACGGCATTGCGCGAGAGTTTCGCTCATTACGCCCTTCGCTACGGCTGGGAAGCGCACATCCCTTTGTTGGCCTTCACCACCGATAATGCGGCAATGGTTGCCGTTAGCGGATACTTCAAATACCTGAAAAAAGATTTCTGTCGCATGGATGCCGTTCCTTTCGCCAGGGTGACGATTGGATAGCGGGCATTTTCCGTTCTTCCCGTTCCCGCTCGCGAATGTTTTGGGCCGTGTTGCGGGGTAATATGTTATTCTATGTTAAATATTCGATTCCTCATTGGAAGGTTTTGGAGCAGGATTGCCTGATAGTATGTAAAGGGTAATGTTACCTGTAATTTAATTTTAAATACAAATGAAAAACAAACAAAAAGATGAAAAACAAAAAGGGCGCTTCTCTATGAGAGGACAGCGCTCTGTGTTGCGAGAGCTGATGCTCTTATTCTGTTTTACTCTTATTGCGGGCTGTTTTATGGCCCATGCGGCCGTCCCTCAGCAGGGCGGGAGAACGGTTAGCGGTACCGTGGTGGATGAAGCCGGCGAGCCGTTGATTGGTGTAAATATTCAGGTGATCGGCACCACTACGGGGGCTATTACCGATGTCAGCGGGAAGTTTTCTTTCCAGGTGGCTCCGGGAAATATCTCTATTCAGGTGTCGTATGTGGGATATGTCACGCAGCGCATTGCCGTCACGGGCAGTCAGCCCCTGCGGGTTGTGCTGGTGGAAGATACCCAGAATGTAGACGAAGTGGTGGTTGTGGGCTATGGTACGCAGGCTAAGAAGGATATTACCGGCTCGGTGTCGGTGGTTTCGGCCGAGGCTTTGCAGGAAACGCCTGTGGCTACATTTGCCGAAGCGCTGCTGGGTAAGGCTGCCGGGGTGTATGTGTCGGCTACGGGAACTCCGGGCGCGGAAACAACGATCCGTGTGCGGGGTGTCGGCTCGGTGAACAGTTCCGACCCGTTGATTGTAGTGGACGGTATTTCGGGCGTGGACGTCAGTTCGGTGAATCCGAATGATATCGAATCGTTCCAGATCCTCAAGGATGCATCGGCTACGGCCATCTATGGCGCACAGGGGGCCAACGGGGTTATCATCGTCACAACCAAGAAGGGGACGAAGGACCGTGTGCGTGTCAGCTACAACGGGTATAGCGGAGCGGCCACGATGGCCAATAGCGGTTATAACCTGCTTGATGCATGGGAATCCATGGAGTTCGTTGCTTCCGGCATGGTGAATTTGCGTGACGTCAGGGGCGAAACGAATATTGCATCACATGCCCAGTTCGGCTCGCTCAATGCGAACGATGAGTTGACGATGCCTTATTCCATCAAGCCGGCCGGGCAGTCAAAGGATCAGATCATCCAGCAGTTCGGGAGCATCGAGGCCTGGGAGAAGTCGTATCTCTCGGACGGGTCGAACTCCTGGTCGCGCTCGGCTTATTACCAGATGCTCGAAGACGGATACTCGGAAGCGGAAGCACGCAAGGGTACCGACTGGTATAAGCTGGCTACGCGAACCGGGTTTGTACAGGATCACCAGATTTCCGCCATGGGCGGGAGCGAACGGGGGCAGTATTCTCTGTCGATGGGTTACAGCACACGGGAAGGGACGATCAAGGGATCGTACTTTGACCGTTATTCGATTCGCGCCAATACCTCTTTTTCGCCGAACAAGTGGCTCACCATAGGGAGCAACCTCAACCTTTCCGTTATGGAGATGTCGGGCGAGCGCGGCAACCAGGAAGACAGCAATGTGTTCGGGAAAACTTATACGATACAGTCGTGGGTGCCGGTGTATAACATCGGCGGGGAGCACGCCGGTTCGCAGGCTTCGGAAGGCGGACGCGACCTTTCTACCGTGGCGGCCATTGCGAATATGGAGAACGACTGGAACCGTATCTTCCGCAGCCAGGCTTCCATCTTTGCCGAAGTCAAACCGATTGCAGGTCTTACCTTGCGTACGCAGTATTCCCCTCAGCTCGGAGGCATGTGGACGCGTACGTTCAATGAGATCACCATCATGACCAATAAGGAAGGGAGCGCTACCAACAATTTGTACGAGTATGCGGCATACTTTTTCAACTGGCAATGGACCAACACGGCCACCTACGCAAGGACCTTCAACAAGGATCATCAGATGACCGTCGTGGTAGGTAGCGAGGCGCTCAACAACGGTCTCGGGCGCAACATTTCGGCTACCCGTTTGAATTACAACTTCCCCGACGACCCGAATACGTGGATGATCAACAACGGTTCGACGGCCAACGTAAGCAATAACGGGAGGATGGATTTTCATACGACCATGTTCGGCATTTTCGGACGGGCCGACTATGTATACAAGAACCGCTACCTGGCCACGGCCACGGTCCGCCGCGATGCTTCGTCTCGGTTTGGCGCCGATCACCGCTGGGGTACTTTCCCGGCTCTTTCGCTCGGATGGCGTATCACGGAGGAGGATTTCATGGCTTCGAGCCGTCAGTGGCTGGACGATTTGAAGATCCGCGCCGGATACGGTACGACGGGTAATTCCAACATCGGCCCTTACAACTATGCTTTTCAGTATGCCACGGGCAATGCCTACAACTACGGGAATACGGGGACGGACAGCTATGTTCAGACCGGCTATGCCATATCGAACCTGGGCGACCCGGATGCCCGCTGGGAGACGGTTCACTCGCTGGACATCGGCTTTGACGGCGCGGTGTTCAACAAGCTGACGTTTAACTTCGACTGGTATATGAAGAAGACCACCGACATGCTGGTGCCTGCCAACTGGTCGGCCCTGGCCGGCTCGGCCACGAAGCCCAACATCAACGTGGGGGACATGGACAACTACGGTGTGGAGCTTAACCTCAACTGGCGCGACAAGGTAGGGGAATTGCGTTACAACATCGGGGCCAACATTTCCACCTACCGCAACAAGGTGGTGAAGCTCGGCAGCTCCGATCTCTTTACCTCGACGCGTTTGAATAATATCACCATTACGACGGTCGGGCAGCCTGTGGGTATGTTTTACGGTTACAATGTGATTGGCGTGTATAAGAGCGCCGAGGAGGTGACGGGCTACCAGAGTGGCGGGCAAACCATCCTGCCCTACGGCGTAGGCGACATCAATGACCTGGATCCCGATAATTTCATTGGGCGTTACAAGATAGAGGACGTGAACGGCGACGGGAAGATCAATGCTTCCGACCGTACGATCATCGGTAATCCGCATCCCGATTTTACGGGCGGCTTTAATATCGGCTTAAACTGGCGGCAGTGGGACCTCAGCGCCTATTTTACTTTCTCGGTGGGCAATGATTTGTTTAAGCATTATATGTATTACACGCATTTCGGGAATCTTCAGGCCAATTACTCCAAAGATCGCCGCGACAATTCCTGGAGCCCGAGCAATCCTTCGGGCGTGTATCCTCTCTGGACGGGTTCTTCGACCGAGGGCAACGAGGCGGGCAATGAATCGAATTCGATGTATGTCCAGGACGGCTCGTATCTTCGGAACCAGATGCTGACCGTCGGCTATACGCTTCCGCGGTCGCTGTTGAATAAGATTGGGCTGGAGAGGCTGCGCATATACGGGCAGATAGGGAATCTCTTTACCATTACGGGTTACGACGGCCTCGACCCCGAGGTACGTTCCAGCAATATCGGCCTTGACACCACCAACCGCCCCTATATCACCAGCAACGACATGGCCAAGGGGATCGACTACGGCGGATACGGGATGCCCCGGCAGTTTTTGCTCGGCTTGAATATCTCCTTCTAATTTATGTTACCATTAAATATTATGCAGAATATGAAAAAGTATAGCATTCTTTCCATGCTGATCGGCTTGCTGTTTGTTGCGGGCTGTTCGGACTTTCTTGAAATCACACCTGTGGGGGCAGTAGATGATGCGGCCCTGGTGGCGAACGACAAGGGGATCGACATGGCTCTTTCCGGAGCCTATTCGTTACTCTATGCCTTGAACTTTGGGAACTTCTCCTGCGAGCTGAGCAACTACCAGTACGGGGATGTGATGGGCGGCCAGGCCAATAAGGGTTCGGCGGCTGCCGACCAGTCTCCTTTCTCTCAGCTGGAGCAATACGTGATCACGACCGACAACTCCTACCTGGCCACGAAATGGAACAGCGTCTACAACGGGGTCTTTCGCGCCAATACGCTCATGAACCTGGCCGAGAGTATCAAGGAAGAGCTTCAGGCGACGCCGGGCGAATCGGGCGGCGACCTGTATACGGAGGTCATGGGTCATGGTTATTTCCTGCGTGCTTTTTGGCATTTTGAAGGGATTAAGATCTACGGCGCCGCCATACCCTATGTAGGGACCGAGGAATACAATTCGGGCGTGAATCCGCAGGTGTCGAACGTCGATGAGGGAGGCAACTACATATACATATGGGATCAGGTTGTGGCGGACGCGCGCCGGGCCTACGAAAGCCTTCCGGAAGTGTTGCCGGTGAACACCGGCTATGCCAACAAATGGGCGGCCGCTTCCTTGCTGGCCAAGATCTATGTCTACTGGTCCTCGCCCTACAACGGCAAGAACGGCAACGCCGACCATTGGAGCGACGCCAAGACGATCCTGGAGACCATCATCAACGGAGGTAAGGATGCCAAGGGGCAAAAGTACCGCTTAGCCGACGAATATGCGACCCTCTACCAGGCCGGCGAGAGCGACTGGACGGGGGAATCCATCTTCGACATCCAGCACGCCATATCCGGCACGCAGACCTCCACGAACACCATCAACGGCGGACCGCATATCGGCATGGTGGGTAAGTTGGGCGTAGGCGGATGGGGCTTTTACCAGCCGTCCTACGAAATGGTCAATTCCTACATCGTGAACGAAGCGGGTTTGCCCCTGCTGGACGGGACGTACCGCAGCCGGGATCCGCTGTCCCACCTGGTTGATAATTCCACGGTGATCACCACGGACCTCAGCGTGTATACCGATCCGCGGATTGACATCAGCCTGGGGCGTTACGACACGCCTTACCTGGATTACGAGGTGCCGCATACGATTGACGGCTGGATTCGCGAGCTGGCCAACGGCGGACCTTACCTCAACAAGAAGAACATACCGAGCAAGGCCGACCGCGGGAGTTTGAGCGTGGAGACCTCGGCGGCTTCTTCGGCCAAGAATTTCCATTTGATTCGCTACGCCGACGTTCTTTTGTGGTATGCCGAGGCGCTGATTGAGACCGGCAATCCCCAGGGGGCCGCCCAGTACGTCAACCAGGTGCGCGCCCGTGCCGCCAACTCCTACGTCAAGGCGGTGGCCGGTTGGGACGACGGCTACCAGAGCTGCGATATGTCGCCGGCTTCCTCGGACTATGTCCTGGAGGATCTGGTGAACGGGACCACGAAAGCCGACGCGGCCGCCAACTACCGCATCGGCCTGTATCCCGAGTCGCAGTTTGCCACCAAGGACGGAGCGCTCAAGGCCCTGCGCTTTG
The DNA here is from genome assembly GCA_031278605.1 of Tannerellaceae bacterium. Taxonomy (GTDB): domain Bacteria; phylum Bacteroidota; class Bacteroidia; order Bacteroidales; family Tannerellaceae; genus DFXE01. The sequence continues at coordinate 38,071 of JAITKB010000030.1, read as the reverse complement.
AGCGGCACATCGAAATGGCCCTGGAGGGTCATCGGTGGTTCGACCTGGTACGCTGGGGCATTGCGGGAGATGAGCTGAACGACTACATTGACTACGAGAAACAATACCTCGCCAAGTACGCCCCCGCCGTCTACAACGATAAATGGGTCACCTTGCCCATCCCCAACAACCAGATCATTACCATGGAAGGTTTGTTGGTGCAGAACGAGAACTGGAAATAAGAGTTTCCCGCCCGCCGGCCCCCGTGGGGGTCGGCGGATTTGGGTCCGTCTCTTTTTCGGCTGCATTAAACCTTTTGCGGAAAGCGTGGTCGAAATAGGGCGTTCAGAAAACAATCCTTATATTTTAAACCCTATCAATCCTATGAAACAGGACAAACAAACAATTTCCCGCCGGGAGTTCCTGGGCTATTCGGCCCTGGGCCTGGCCGGTCTTACGGTGCTTCCCAGCTGGACGATGCAGGGAGTGAAGATTGCCCCCAGCGACCGGGTGGTCTTCGGCTTCATTGGCCTTGGCCAGCAGGGCCTGAGTGATTTCCGCGGCTTTGCCGGATGCCCCGGCGTGCAGGTTGCCGCTTGTTGCGACGTCGATACGATCAAGGTGGAGCGTTTCCGCCGGCGTGTCATGGAATGGCAGAAAACCAAGGAGATGAATCCCCGGGTGGACGGCTACGAATTTTACGAGGATCTCCTGGAGCGGAAGGACATCGACGCCATTGAGGTCGCCTCTCCCGACCACTGGCATGCCTTGCTCACGATCCATGCCCTGCAATCGGGCAAAGACGTTTATTGCCAGAAACCCCTGGCCTATACCATTACCGAGGGTCTGGCCATGGTCCGCGCCGTGCGTGCCAACAAACGCATCCTCCAGGTAGGCAGCCAGCAGCGTTCGGGCAAGGAATTTCAAAAGGCCATCGAGTTGGTTCGTTCGGGCGCCATTGGGCACATTGAGAAGATCTATGCCCGCGTAGGGGCTCCCCCCAAGCCGCTGGATTTGCCGGAACAACCCGTGCCGCCGAACCTGAATTTCAACCAGTGGATGGGTCCCTTGAACGACCCCAAGGTCCACTACCATCCGGACCTCTGTCCTCCCATCACCCTGGAGCCTGTGCAGAACGAGAAGCTCTGGGGCGCCTGGCGGTGGTATCAGGAGACGGGCAACGGCTACACGGCCGACTGGGGCGCCCATATGTTCGACATCGCCCAGGCGGCCCTCGGCATGGACGGCTCCGGCCCCGTGGAATATATCCCGCAGGGCTACGGGGGCGCGACCTATGCCACGATGAAGTATGCCAACGGCGTTGTCATGACCGAGCAACCCTACCTGGAGGACAACGACACGGCCCAGGGCCTGAAGTTCTGGGGTACCAAGGGGTGGATAGAAGTTGCGCGCGGCTACCTGGCTTCTTCCGAGGCTTCGCTGATTCCGGAGGATTTGGCCGGCCGTCGCCCCATGACCCGCGAACAGATGCAGCAGGCCATGGCCCAACGCGCCGCGCAGCCTCGCGGACAACAGGCCCGGGGCGGCATGGCCGGAAGCTATGAAACCAGCTCGCCCCACGCGCAGGATTTCATTGACTGCATTCGTTCCCGCCGGGAGCCTATTGCTCCGGTGGAGGTGGGATGCAGCACCAATACGCTGTGTTGCCTGGCCAACATTTCCCGCGAGCTGAACCGCCCGGTGCAATGGAACCCGGCCACGCTGCGCTTTGTAGACGACGAGGAAGCCGCCGCGCACCGCCTTTACGGCTATGCCTACCGTCGCCCGTATTGTTTGCCGTACAGCGATTGATTTCCGTTATTAACCCATATAAAAGAGAACATATGACAAATCGAAGAGATTTTTTACGTCGCGCCTCGCTCCTGGGAGTGGGTGGCGCATTGATGGGCCGGGGCGGGCAGTGGTTGGCCGCCTCGCCGGTGGTAACGCGCACGAACGCCAAGCAGTTGGGCCTTCAGATCTATTCCCTTGGGAGGGAGCTGGCCGCCGACGTGCCGGGTGGACTGAAAAAAGTTGCGCAAATGGGATATACCGTCCTGGAGCTGGCGGGGTATTCCCCGGAAGGACGTATCGGCCAAACGCCGATGGCAGAATTTAAGAAATACGCCGACGACGCCGGCCTCCGGATCGCCAGCTCGCACCTCAACCCCCCGATCCGCGGGGGCTATACCCCGGAGAATCTTCCGGAGATCAAGGAATTCTGGAAGAAGGCGACCGACCACCACGCGGCCATTGGGGTGAAATACCTCATCCAGCCGGGCCAACCCCGGACCTTGAGCGTGGAGGAAACTTCCTGGGTGTGCGAGGTCTTCAACGAGGCCGGCAAGATTGCCAAGGCCGGCGGCCTCCTCTGGGGCTACCATAACCATAGCGGGGAATTTGCCCGCGTTACCCCGGGGGGGACGGAAGCTTTGACGGGACGTCCGGGCTTTGGCCGTCGCGACCCGGAGGGCACGCGGCTGATCTACGATCTTTTCCTGGAAAAGACCGACCCCTCGCTGGTACTCTTTGAACTCGATGTATACTGGGCTGTGATGGGACAATACGATCCGGTGGCCTATATGAAGAAACATCCCGACCGCATTCGCCTTCTTCATATCAAGGACGTTGCCGTGCTGGGGGAATCGGGCATGATGAATTTCCAAAAGATTTACGAAGTAGCCTATGCCAACGGCATTGAGGACTTCTACGTGGAGCTGGAAAATTATGCAGGCGGCACGCAGTTTGAAGGTGTGAAAGGGTGCGCGGATTACCTCCTTGCAGCGCCATTTGTAAAATAGGTTTTTTTTCGTTTTGGTGTTTTTATTCTCCCGCGTGTGTCGCTACCTCCCGGTTCAGCGGCACACGCTATTTTTTTGTTTCCGGGTCCGACGGGTTTGCCGGGCCTCGATCCACCCCTGGGGCAAGGTCGCCGGAGTTCGCCGGCGGCCTTGCCTTTTTTGGGCAAGGCCCCCGGAGTTCGGAGAACCTCCTTGCCCAAACTGGGCAAGTCTCCCGGAGTTTGCCGGCGACCTTGCCTTTTTTGGGCAAGCCCCCCGGAGTTCGGAGGACCCCTTTGCCCAAACTGGGCAAGCCCGACGGAGTTCGCCGGCGACCTTGCCCCAGGGGTGGATCGAGGCTCGGCAAACGCCGGGAGCCTTGCCCAGTCTGGGCAAGAAGCCCCGCAAATGCCGAACGGGCGTCCCCCAGGGGGGCAAGAAGCCCCGCAAATGCCGAACGGGTCTCCCCCAGGGGGGCAAGAAGTCCCGCAAAAAGAAGGCCCCCTGCCCCTTTCGGGACAGAAGGCCTCGGATGCCGGGAGTGTGGCGTCCCGGCGGGGGATAGAAAATGAACTATCTCGTTAGGTTGCGGAACTGCAGGGGCGTATGGCCCGTCTGATTGCGGAAAAAGCGTATGAAATAGGACGGGGTCTCGAAGCTAAGCTGGCCGGCAATGGCCGAAACGGACAGCTCCGTGTAGATCAGCAGCCGCTTGGCTTCCTGGGTAATCCGGTTCTGGATGTAAAGCTTGGCGTTCATCCCAAGGGATTTCTTCAGAATCTCGTTCAGGTAGTTGGGCGTAATCTTCAGCCGCGAGGCATAGAAGCGAATTGCGTGCTGTTGCGTATAATGGGTATCGACCAGGTTGAGGAAATCGTTCACGTACCCGCTTTTGACCCGCTTCTCCTCCTCCGGCAGAATCGGCAGCACCGTGTGCTCGGTGAGGTAAGAGCGATACAGCAGCATCAGCGCCTCGTAGAGCAGGGAACGCATCCGGGGCAAATCCCCCGGCGCCTCCAGGGCCTCCTGCAGGCGGTACAGCAACCCCTCCAGCCGCGCAAAGGTCGACTCGTCCAGGTATACGCAGCAGGAATATCTTCCCATGGAAAAAAACGGGAGCTGGCGCAGAAACCCCGGATCGTTGAAGAGATCCAGGATGAACTGCTCCTCAAACACCAGGGAGAGGCCGTCGCGAATGCCGCGGTTGTCCCAGTTGCGCGCCTCCTCCGGTCGCGTGAAAACCACGTTACGGGGTTTGACGATATGCGTTTGCTCGCCCACGGTGAAAAAACCGGAGCCTTCCGATATGGCGCTGATATCGTAGTAGGTCAGCGTATGGATGGTGCGCGTGGAAAAATACGGCTTCATGTAGTGAAGGGGAACCACGTCAACGTTGCGTTGATCCGAAGGGTTCTTACCGAAATAACTGTACTGAGGTATGTGTTTCATGTCCGGGATTATTCAAGGGTTTCCTTTTTGCTTGTTGCCGACAAATATACAGGATAATTTCATTCTCCCCCACGGGGAAAAGCATCAAATCAAAGTTTTTTTTCTCCCTTTTTCACAAAGAAGGGAGCATGGAAAGGAAAGTTTATATCTTTACGCACTTTCCTTTAAGATAAAAGAATGATGCAAACAAATCCCATCCGATTCCCCGCCGAATGGCATCCCCAAAGCGGCGTGCAGCTCACCTGGCCGCACGCCGACACCGACTGGGAACCCCAACTCACGGAAGTGATCCCGGTCTTTGTCCGGATCGCCGAGGAAATCGCCCAAAGGGAAAAACTCCTCATCGTCTGCCAAGACGCCGCCGCCGTGCGTGCACAGCTACGGCCCGATTTGCCCCATCCGGTCCTCCTGCGGGAAATTCCCTCGAACGACACCTGGGCCAGGGACCATGGCGGGATCTCGCTCCTTATCCATGACGAACCCGTGGTCTGCGACTTTGTTTTCAACGGCTGGGGGCTGAAGCATCCCTCCCATAAGGATAATCGCATCACCGAGCGTTTGTTCCTCTCCGGGGCTTTCGCCCCCGGGGTCCGACGCCTCTGTCGCTACCCCTTCGTGCTCGAGGGAGGAAGCCTCGACAGCAACGGGCAAGGCCTCGTCCTTACGACCTCCCGCTGCCTCGACGCCCCCAACCGGAACGAACCCCTGACACCCCGGGAAACGGACCGTTTCCTCACGGAATGTTTCGGCCTCCGCCAAATCCTGCGCCTGGAATCCGGCGCCCTGGAAGGCGACGATACCGACGGACACATCGACACCCTGGCACGCTTCTGCAACGAAGACACCATCGCCTACGTGCAATGCACCGACCGGCGTGATACGCACTATCCGGAACTCCGGCGCATGTACGACAACCTGGCCTCGCTACGGCAACCCAACGGAGAACCCTTCCGCCTCGTGCCCCTTCCCATGGCCGACCCCGTATGGGAAGGCGATAGACGCCTTGCGGCAACCTACGCCAATTTCCTGGTGATCAATCACGCCGTGCTGATGCCCTGCTACGCTTCGCCCAAAGACCGCCGGGCAGCCGACATCCTGGCCGGGCTTTTCCCCCAAAGGCAAATCGTGGGGATTCCCTGCCTGCCCCTTCTGCGACAAAACGGATCGCTGCATTGCCTGGCCATGCACTATCCCCTCCATTTCCTCTAATTAACACCCATAATACAAAAGCTTATGAAACTTGGCATCGTACAACACGCCATCCGGGAAAGCCGGGAGGCAACCCTCCTGCACCTGGGTCAATACATCGCCGCCTGCGCCGCTGAAGGCGCTCAGGTGGTCATCCTGCCCGAACTCCACAACCAGGCGTATTTCTGCCAGTGGGAAGATCCCCGGATGTTCTCCCTGGCGGAACCCATACCGGGACCCTCCACCCACTACTTCGGACGTCTGGCCGCAACGCACAACGTGACCCTGGTGTGCTCCCTCTTTGAAAAACGCGCCGCAGGCCTCTATCACAACACGGCCGTCGTTGTAAACCCCACCGGGACCATCGCCGGGATCTACCGCAAGATGCATATCCCCGACGACCCGGCCTACTACGAGAAGTTTTACTTCTCGCCCGGCGACCTGGGCTTCCACCCCATTCCCACCGTGGCCGGGACCCTGGGCGTACTCGTATGCTGGGACCAGTGGTTCCCCGAAGCCGCGCGGCTGATGGCCCTGCGTGGCGCCGAAGTCTTGATTTATCCCACCGCCATTGGTTGGTCCCCCGAAGAAGAAGACGAACAACTCCGGCAACAGGACGCCTGGATAACCGTGCAGCGCGGACACGCCATCGCCAACGGCCTCCACCTGGTGGCCGTCAACCGTACCGGATACGAAGTCGACCCCTCGGGATATACCCCCGGCATCCACTTCTGGGGGAGCAGCTTCGTGGCGGGACCCCAGGGCGAAATCCTTCAGCAACTCCCCATCGACGAAGAAGCCGCCTGCGTGATCGAACTCGATCTCCAACGCAACGAAAGCGTCCGCCACGGATGGCCCTTCTTCCGCGACCGACGCATCGACGCCTACGAAGGAATCACCGAACGGTTCCTGGGCTGAACCCCCGCGCGTAACGGGAACGTAACGCAGGTTAAGGGGATTGTTGCAGGTTTGAAACCCGACCGCAACAATCCCCTTCTACCTTTGCCGTCGAATCAACAACATCCCAACGGTTATGACGGCACAGCAATTACCCTTTTTTCGTCTCCTCCTCCTCCTCCTTGCGGCAAGCCTTGCCGCCCCCCCGCTCGCAGGGCAAACCGGAACACTCAAAGGACAGGTCACGGATGCCGACAGCCGTGAACCGCTTATCGGGGCCATGGTCGTCCTGTCCGAGACAAATTCCGGAGCCGTGACCGACGAAGAAGGATATTTCCTCATCGAAGGACTTCGCCCCGGAGCCTATTCCCTCTCGGCCTCCTACCTCTCCTACCGGAGCGAACAACGCCTGGGCGTCGAAGTGAAAGCAGGCCTGGAAACCCTCCTCGACCTGGCCCTGGCCGAAGCCGGGATGCAACTCCAGGGTATCGCCGTTGTGGCGCAACGCAAGCTCTCCTCGGAAACGGCCCTGCTCGGCAGGGTGCGACAAAGCCTGCCCGTGGCCGGGGGAATATCCTCCCAGCAAATCGAAAAGACACAGGACAGCGACGCCGCACAGGCCATGCGCCGCGTGCCGGGAGTAACCCTCTCGGAGGATCGCTTCGTGGTCGTGCGGGGATTGGCGCAACGCTACAACAACGTCTGGCTCAACGACGCCGCCACACCCTCGGGAGAAACCGACAACCGCTCCTTCTCCTTCGACGTCCTCCCCTCCTCGCTCATCGACCATATCCTGATCTTCAAAAGTCCCACGGCAGAACTCCCCGCCGATTTCTCCGGAGGCTTCGTACGCATGGCAACACGCAACGTGCCCGAAGGAAATACCTTCTCGGTCTCCGTCCAGGGCGGTTACAACACCTCGGCCACCTTCCGGGACTTTGAACTCGCCCAAGGCTATGGGGCCGACCTTCTCGCCTCCGGAGCCCCGCAAAGGGAACTCCCCCGGGACCTTCCCCCCCACCTTGGCTCGGTAACGCCCGCAGAAGCCGCGGAAATAACGCAACGCATCAACCAGGGCTGGCGCACGAAATCCTTCTCCGCCCTCCCCGAAGGGAAACTCTCGCTCGCCCTGAACCGCAGCTTCCCCCTGGGCCAAGCCCGACTGGGACAAGTGGCCGCCCTGAATTACAGCAACGGATACGATTATTTTGAAACCGACAACAACAACTACCTGTCCTACGACAGCCCAAACGACCAGTCCTCCTATCGTTTCCGCTACCGCGACCTCCAATACCGAAATACCGTGAAGCTGGGCGCACTCCTGAACCTCTCGCTCCTCATGCCCGGCGGGAAGTGGGAAGTGCGCAATTTCTTCAACCGCCGAGGCGTCTCCTCCCTCTCCCGTCGGGAAGGCGTCGATTACTATTCCGATGAGAATATCCGCCGCTGGGAATCCATCTACACCTCGCGCACCACCTACTCCGGACAACTGAGCGGACAACGGGACTTCCCCGGAAACGGAACCCCCAAACTCGACTGGACCGCCGGCTATGCCTGGGCCAATACCAGCGAACCCGACCGGAAAGACGTCAAGTCCATGCTGCATACCGGCAACGGACAATCCCGCTACTACGTGTCCGACCCCAGCCGCTATTACCAGGATCTGGACGATCACAGCCTCTCCCTGGCCAGCAATTACGAACACAGCCTCCGCCCCTTTCCCGCCCTGGGCCCCATCCTCTTGCGGGGAGGAATCTACGGGGAATACCGGGAAAGAGACTTCGCCGCCCGACGCTTCGTATACAACCTCCTGGGCAGCGGATACAACCGCTACGCCGAATGGGACTACACCGTCGTATTCGCCCCCGAAAACATGGCGGCGGATAAAATCTACCTCCGCGAAAGCACCAACAAAAGCGACGCCTACGACGCCAACCGTACCCTGGGAGCCGCCTACCTCTCGGCACAACTCCCCCAAGGGAAACACCTCGAAGCCGACCTCGGTCTGCGAATGGAATACTACGGCCTGCACCTGAACGGATACGAAGCCGACGGCGTTCGCCCCGTAACGGTCCGGGAAAATACCCTCGACTGGTTCCCCTCGGTTCACTTGGCCTGGCACTTCAACGACCGGCATTTAGTGAAAATCTCCGCAGGACGGTCGGTGAACCGTCCGGAATTCCGCGAAATCGTCCCCTATGTCTATTACGATTTCTCTCTGAACGCCAATATCTCCGGTATGCCGGGGCTGAAGAATGCCTACGTCGGCAACCTGGACATACGCTACGAGTTCTACCCCTCCCCGTCCGAAACCCTGACCCTGGGAGCTTTTCACAAAAACTTCGCTAACCCGATAGAACAAACCTACAACGAAGCCGGCAGCGGCCTGCAATACACGTATCACAACGCCGAACACGCCACAGCCTACGGTCTCGAAGCCGAACTGAAAAAAGACCTGACCCTCGGCAACCTGTCCGTCCTTAGCCTGGTATGCAACGCGGCGTATATTCATAGCAGGGTTTATTTTGCACAAGGCTCCTTCGAGCGGAACCGTCCCATGCAAGGGCAGTCGCCCTATCTCATCAACGCCGGACTGTTCTACCGCTACGAAGCCAAAGGCATTGCCGCCTCGGCCCTCTATAACCGCATCGGGCGGCGCATCGAGAGCGTGGGAGTGCCCATGCAAAACCCCAACGACGATATTCCCGACATCTACGAGATGCCGCGCCATGCAATAGACCTCACCTTCTCAAAAAAAATAGGCGCACACCTGGAAGTGAAAGCAGGCATAAAAGATCTCCTGAATGCAAAAATAGCATACAAGCAATTCCTCCTGCTGACCGACCCCGACTCCGGGCAAAGTCGCGAAGTGGAACAACTCATCCGCAGCTATCGCCCCGGAATGACCCTTAACGCAACCGTGTCACTGAAGTTTTAATTACCAACCATATAATTAGGATTACTTATGAACCAATTTGTATTGAGAACAACCGCGGCCGCCCTCTGCGTGGCCCTCTCCTCCGCCCTCCTTTCCTGCGGAGATGAAAACGACGAACCCACGGTGGTTAAGGTGACAGGCATTAGCCTGGATAAAACCTCGGCCGAACTGGAACTGGGCGAAACGCTTACCCTTATCGCCCAGGTATCCCCTTCGGATGCCGCCGATAAATCGATCTCCTGGACCTCTTCTTCCGAGGCTACGGCCGGCGTGGCGGGCGGAGTAGTTACCGCCTTAGCCGTTGGCCAGACCACCATAACGGCAAAGACCAACGACGGGAACTTCACCGCCAACTGCCTCGTCACGGTCAAGGAAGGCGCTCCGGCCTCCCGGGCGGTTATCCTGGAAGGCGAAATCACCTCCAACCTGACCCTTCGCGCCATCGACACGCATACCTTAAGGGGCTTCGTGTACGTAACCAACGGCGCGACACTCACCATCGAACCGGGCACGGTCATTCGGGGCGAGAAAACCTCCATGGGATCACTCATCGTGGAACGGGGTGGTAAGATCATGGCCGAAGGAAAAGTCGATCAACCCATCGTCTTTACCTCCGATCAACCCAAAGGCTCGCGCAGTTACGGCGATTGGGGCGGCGTGATCCTTTGCGGCAAAGCCCCCGTAAACAACACCTCCGAGCCTCAGATAGAAGGCGGCCCCCGCTCCGTATACGGAGGAAGCGACCCCGGCGACAACTCCGGCATCCTTAAATACGTACGCATCGAATTTGCCGGATACCCCTTCGAGCCGAATAAGGAAATAAACGGCCTCACCCTGGGAGGCGTAGGCAACGGCACGACCATCGAATACGTGCAGGTGTCCTACTGCGGAGACGATTCCTTTGAGTGGTTCGGCGGAACGGTCAATGCCAAACACCTCATCGCCTACAAGGGATGGGACGATGAATTTGACACGGACTACGGCTTTTCGGGCAAGCTGCAATTCTTGCTTGGCGTGCGGGATCCCAAACATGCCGACACCTCCAAGTCGAACGGCTTTGAATCGGACAACGACGCCCAAGGCTCCGGGAACACCCCGCTTACCTCGCCCGTCTTCTCGAACGTTACCTTAATCGGCCCGCTCTACGGCGTTTCCTCCGACAAGGGGGAAGACGACGTCTTCTACAACACGGAAGACGCCGCCAACGGTGCCAAAGGCGGACAGTTCCAGGCGGCCATGCATATCCGCCGCAACTCTTCCCTTGGCGTGTACAATTCCCTTTTCGTTGGATGGCCCTATGGTCTGAACCTGGACAAAGCCAACCCGGGCGTTGTGGTAAAGCAGGTCCTTTTGGCCGGTATGTGGAAGAACTTCCAGAACAACGACAGCGAAACCTATTTCCTGACCACCGCCCTGGGCAATAAGGTGCTGCCCTCGAGCAACGATCTGATTGCCGCCAACGGCGATTACGCCTCCGTGGTGCCCTCGCAGATAGGCGGCGCCGATTTTGCCGACGCCCCCCTCACGGATTCCTTCTTCGAGGCCGTTGCCTTCAAAGGCGCTTTCAACGGGACGGACGATTGGAGTCGTACTTGGGCGAATTTCAACCCGAACGATACGGATTATTAACTCCTATAAGTCTGCTGCGACAAGCGCGCGGGAAGGTCCGACCACTCCTTTCCTGCGCGCTTTTATGTTTAAGCCTCCGGGGGGGAGGGACATGCGATTAATTGCCGCGCCATGCGGACGGCAACGGAAAATAACGTTATTTTTACCCTTCAAAAAACAAGATTATAATGGAATCGACAAAAGAGACAACCCCCGGGACCCCCCGGGAACACGTTCGCTGCCTGATACTCGGCTCGGGACCGGCCGGTTACACGGCAGCTGTTTATGCATCAAGAGCCGGTTTAAACCCCGTATTGTATGCGGGCATTCAGCCCGGAGGGCAACTGACCGCAACGACCGAGGTAGAAAATTTCCCCGGATACCCCCAGGGCGTTCAAGGCGCCTCCCTGATGGAGGATTTACGGAAGCAGGCCGAGCGCTTTGGCGCCGACCTTCGCAGCGGGATGGCCACGAGGGCCGACCTTTCCTTCCCGCCTTACCGGATAAGCATCGACTCCGGCCAGGAGATCGAGGCCGAGACGTTGATCATCGCCACCGGCGCCACGGCCCGTTACCTGGGTCTTGCCGACGAAAGGAAGTATGCCGGCCTGGGCGTTTCGGCCTGTGCCACCTGCGACGGCTTCTTCTACCGCGGCAGGACGGTGGCCGTGGTGGGCGGCGGCGATACGGCCTGCGAGGAAGCCCTTTACCTTTCCTCCCTGGCCCGGAAGGTCTATCTGATTGTGCGCAAGGATTACCTGCGGGCTTCCCGGGTGATGCGGGAACGGGTGATGCAGACTCCGAATATCCGCCTGTTGTTTGAGCACAACGCCGTAGGTCTGTATGGGGAGAAGGGCGTGGAAGGCGTTCACCTGCTTTATCGACAGGGCGAGGCCGACGAGCAAAGGGTCTCCCTTGCCATCGACGGTTTTTTCCTTGCCATCGGGCATACGCCCAATTCCGACCTCTTCAAAGCCTGGCTCGACACGGATGCGAGGGGATATATCCAAACCCTCGGCGGCCGTCCGCTAACCCGTCTGCCGGGGGTATTTGCTGCCGGCGATGTAGCCGATCCGCATTACCGTCAGGCCGTTACGGCGGCGGCTTCGGGATGCATGGCCGCCATGGAAGCCGACCGTTACCTCCTGACGAAATAAGCGGACAGGAGCATGAAGACCTCGTTACTACTCCTGCTGACCCTTCTCTTGCAGCCGCTTGGGGCGAACAACTATCCCAAAAGGGAAATACGCGGCGTGTGGATTACCACCCTTGGCGGCATGGACTGGCCCGCCAAGCCGGCCCGGGACGAAGCGGGGCGCAAAGCCCAGCAAAAGGACCTGTGCGAGAAGCTGGATTTGCTGCGTGAGGCCAATTTCAATGTCGTGTTTCTTCAGGTTCGTTTGCGGGGCGACCTCATTTATCCTTCGGAAATTGAGCCGATGAACCGGATTTTCTCCGGGCGTTACGCTCATAGTCCGGGTTACGACCCTTTGGCGTTTGCCGTTGCGGAGTGCCACAGGCGCGGATTGGAATGTCATGCTTGGTTTATCACCTACCCGGTGGGTACGCAGGCCGAGGTGAGGAGCAAGGGGAGTAATTCGGTTGTCGCCCGGCGGCCGGAGCTGTGCAAATTCTTCAACGGTCAGTGGTACCTGAACCCCGGCCTGCCCGAGACCTCGGACTATATCCTGGCCCTGGTGCGCGAGATGCTGACGAACTACGACGTGGACGGGATTCATTTCGACCGCATCCGTTATCCCGAGAACGCGGAGAGATTCCCCGACGACGAGGCGTATGCCCGTTATGGGAAGTCACATAGTTTGCGGGCTTGGCGGCAGGCCAGTATTAACCGGATGGTCCGGCGCATATACCTTTGGGTGAAGCGCCACAGACCTTGGGTTCAGGTCAGTTTGTGTCCCCTGGGGAAGTTTGCCCCTTTGCTTGAGGTGCCCGAGGCCGGTTTGACGGCCTATGACGTCTACCAGGATCCCCTGACGTGGCTTCGGGAGCAGACCCTGGATATGATTGTACCCATGATGTATTACCGCGACAGCTATTTCTATCCGTTTGTCGATCATTGGACGTTGCGGCGCAACGGGCGTCTCTTTGTAGCCGGTCTTGGGGCCTACAAGCTTACGGGCGATGGCGGATGGACGCTTGAGGACCTCGTCTCCCAGATGGATTATGTCCGTTCGTTGAAGGCCGACGGCCTCACGTTTTTCCGCGGGGCGCAGTTGTTCGGCAACAGCCGGGGCCTCTATACGGTTTTGAAGGAGAAGTACTTCCGCTACCCCTCCCTGCTTCCTCCGCTCACGTGGTTGAGTGAGGAACGCCCGGCTGCCCCGGTGAACCTTCGCCTGGAGCGTCAGGGTCGGCTGCTGCGGCTTTCGTGGTCCATGCCGGAAGCGGCGTCCCATGCTCCTTCCTCGTTGCGTTATACGGTGTATTTTTCCCGGTCGGGTCGTGTGAATACGCTTTTGGCGCAGCATATATTGGTAACGGGCCTGATGGATTCGGAGATTTATCTCTCGGCGGAGGCCCCGGAAGAGGAGCTGTCCTTTCGGGTAACGGCTTCGGATCGTTACCACCGGGAGAGCCGTCCGTCGCGGGAGGTTTATTATTTCACCGGCTACGCTCCGTAGCCCCCCCTCGGCGGTAATATTCGTATCGTCCGAGGATTTCCCTCACATAGTTGAACGTTTCTTTTCCCCTCAGATAGCCGAAGCGGCAGAGGGAGTCGTTGTAGAATGTCGGTTCGTGTTTGAGTCGCACGTATTCGGCCACGTTGTCGTCCCATATGGCGGGGTTTTTCCCATATTTCAGGGCCAGACGTTGTGCATCGTATACATGTCCGATGCCTGCGTTGTAGGAAGCGAGCGTGAGCTTGACGCGCTCGGCGCTGTCGGCAACCTCTCCGAATCCCTGCCCGAACCTTCGCAGGACTTCCACGCCGGCGCGTATATTCACCTCGGGGTCCATCAGCTCGTGGGGAGCTATTTTCAGCGTTTCGGCTGTGCCGGGCATGATGCCCATGAGGCCCTGTGCGCCGGCCCAGGAGGTCTCCGTGTTGCGGAAGTGCGATTCTTGGTAAGCGAGCGAGGCCAAAAGCCGCCAGTCCCAGCCCAGTGTTTCGGCATATTTGCGGAAGAGGGAATCGTAGGGGGAGATGTTTCCGTGTTTGATCTCCGGGACGCTAAGCTCCAGCGCCCGCTTATTGAGTTCGAAATAGCGTTTGGAGATCAGTTGGTAGGAAGATTCCCCTTCGTAACGGTTGGCCCAGGCATTGATTGCTTCGGCGAGTTGGGGACTCTTTGTCCGCACGACCCAGGAGGAGCGTTGCAGGAAGCTCACCTGAAGCCCCACGTCCAGGTTGCGGTAATAGGTTTTATTCAGTCGCGCCGTTCGGTCGTCGGTCACGGTATAGGGTATTTTCCCTGCGGCCACCTGTTCGATGAGGTCTTCGGAGGTGGTATTTCCTTCGACGGCATGGATGCGGAGGCCTCCTCCCAGTTCATCGTTGAGGTTGCCAAGTCGTTGGTGGAAGGGTGTTTCCGCCGTCACGTAGATGTCCTTACCGATCATTTCGGTCACGTCTTTTATCCGCGGCATTCCCGATCGTAGGGGCTGCACGAGTACTTGCATGGCCGAATCCGGACGTCCGCAATACAGGACTTGCCGTTTCAGTTCGCGGGTGAAAACCACGGGATAGGCTACGACGTCGGCTTCACCGGCTGCGAGCATTTCCAACATGCGGGAGAGGTTGTCGGCCACCTTGACCTCCAACTTCAGTTCGTTGGCCGTCGCAAAGTTCCGAATCCGCTCGTATTCATAGCCCATCGGCTCCATCCGATAGAGGAAGTAGGACGTGGAGCCGTACAGCGTAACGGCCGTAAGCAGACCTTTCTCCCGGATTTGCGGTAAATCATCCCCCCCTAGCGCCTCTTCTTTGGGTCCGGGCGGCTGGCGGCAGCTTCCAAGGAGGATAAGCCCCAGGAGAAGGATCCCCAGCTTATACGCGTTCATGCTTTACAAGGAGCGCAATGTTTTCCACATGGTGCGTGTGCGGAAACATATCCACCGGCCGAACGGTTTGGAGCGTGTAATCCTTAGCCAAAAGGGCCAAATCCCTGGCTTGGGTGGCGGCGTTGCAACTCACGTAGACGATTCGTTCCGGCGCGGCGGCAAGGATGGCCTCGATTACCCCGGCGTGCATCCCGGAGCGCGGGGGGTCAGTAATGATCAGGTCCGGACGGCCGTGCCGGCGAACGAATGCCTCATTCAGGACGTCCTTCATATCCCCGGCAAGGAAGCAGGTATTGTCGATTTCGTTCCGCGATGCGTTTCCTCGGGCGTCTTCCACCGCTTCGGCTACGTATTCGACGCCGACGACCTTACCCACATCGCGGGCGATGAAGAGGGCAATCGTGCCGATGCCGGTGTACAGGTCGTAGACCACCTCGTGTTTTTGGGGGCGGGCCAGTCGTCGCACTTCCTTATACAATTCGTAGGCTTGGGCGCTGTTGGTTTGATAAAAGGACTTGGGTCCGATGCGGAATCGCAGGCCTTCCATCACCTCGGTGATGTGGTCGTTTCCGTGGAAGAGGCAGACGGTACAATCGGTGATCGTATCGTTGCATTTGTCGTTGATACAATACAACAGGGCGGTGATTTCGGGGAAGTTCTCGTTCAAATTCCGCAACAGCGCTTCCCGTTTGGGGGGATCGTCGTAAAAGAATACCGCAATCACCATCACTTCGCCGGTCGTTTCCGAGGTCCGGATGAGAAGGGTTCGCATGAATCCATCCCGGTGGCGGAGATTCGGGAAATCATAGCCTTCGTGTTGCAGGCAATAGTCTTTGATGTGACGACGGATGCGGTTGGAAAGATCCGTTTGGAGGTAGCAGGTTTCAATATCGAGCACCTTATCGAATCGTCCGGGGATGTGAAACCCCAGGGCCTGGTTGTCGCGGTTCGCTTCGGGCGTGTGTAGTTGTTCTTCCGTGAGCCATTTGCTGCGGGCGAAGGTGAATTCCAGCTTATTGCGGTAAAACTGCGTCCGGGGGGCCGCGAGGATGGGGAGGATTTCCACGGGGGTTAATTTTCCGATGCGCTGCAGATGGTCTTCCACCTCTTGTTGCTTGTATTTCAGCTGTTCGCTATAAAGCAGATGTTGCCATTTGCATCCTCCGCAAAGTCCGAAATGCGAGCAGAACGACTCCACGCGCAGCGGGGAACGGTGATGACAGGAAAGGACGACGCCCTCGGCATACTGTCGCTTTTTCTTTGTAAGGCGGATGTCCACCACATCGCCCGGTGCGGCAAAGGGAACGAATACAACGAGGTCGTTCACTTTCGCCAGGGCCTTTCCTTCCGCCGCCACCCCGCTGACGGTTATTTTTTCGAGCACCCGCTCTTGTTTTGTTTTGCTCATTGCATGGCTGTTTATCGACTGCTGCCGCTTATCGTTAGTCGCTGACGGATAAGGTGGCGGGGAATTTCATCCCGTCGATGAAGGCCAGGATTTGGTCGTTGCGGATGACTTCGGCCTCCGTATTGCCTGTGCTTGTGAAGGGTTTGATAAGGGCTACCGAGTCTTCGTCATAGGTATTGACAATGAGGCCGACGGCCTTCTCGGTGGCGGTGTCCATGAGGAAGCCGGTGATGGGGAAGTCCACGGGGGCCTCGTCGTAGGGGTCGTAGAGGCGGAGTATGCCTCCCTGGGCGGCGGGGTAGAGGAAGGCGGAGAAGGCTTCATCCTCTGCTACCACGACAGTCATTTGCGAGCCGGTCGAGGAGGAGATACTATTGGTTCCCTCGATGGTTTGCGTCAGTGCAGTGAAGCGCGGGGGGAGGGCGGGTTCGTTGCCGCCATTATTATTATTACCGTTGCCGTTGCCGCCGGGCTGTGAAGCACCGTCATTGTCTTTGCCGGGGCGGTACTTGGGATTTCGCCGGGAATAAATGGTTTCGTACTGGTGAATATAGGAGTTGAAAAAGGTGATAATATCCTCCAGGACCGTTTTTACTTCCCGGTCGACGGGTTGCGTCATCTCATTGGCGCGGTAGAAAGCGTTGACGCCGTCGGTAAAACTCACGGCGGCGGCGTCCACCTGCCGGCGGATCTCTTTCATCGTGCCCTTGTTCTTGTTTTCCTCTATGTTGAAGGTTCTTTCGGTATAGATGGCCTTGAAGGCTTCGTTTTCACGCTCCAGGCGATTCTTGGCTGCGGCTAAGTTCAGCGTGGTAAGGGCGGCGGCATAACGCGGACGCTCCAAATCCTGTATCATATTATAGATAAGGGCCGATACTTCCGTCATCGGCGCCGTATAGGCATCGGTGTATTTATTGATTACCTCCGAAAGGACGTTGCCGGCTTCGCGCAGCGTATCGGTTTCATTGTACGTAGCCAGTTCGACGCTTCGCCTGAAAGCCATAAAGGCCACTTTGCGCTTTTCGTTGAATTCGCGTATCTGCCGGGTCTCCACGCTTCGGACGTCGCGCTTGTAGATCTCATCCTCTTTCTCAAAAAGCTGACAGAGAAAGAGCCAGAGCGGCATCAAACCGGCCGGCTTAAGCGTGAGGGAGCGGATGTGCTCCACGATGTTTTCAAGAAGATCAAAATGTTCCGCGTTGCGAAGCCTTCCTAATAAGGTGAGATAGTTTACAATCAGTTTCATATACTCTTGTATTTAAATTTTGTTTGATTCCGGGGGCAAAGATAGGATTCTTTTCGGATAACGGCAAGGAAATTTATGTTTTTAATTTCATACATTCTTTCCGTTAAGATATTTTTTGAAGGGTCTTGTCATCACTTCACGGTCCGAAAAATTCTTTTTGAGGCATCCGACACTATCGGCTTGCTTGAAAAAACTTTTTTCAACGGAGCCGACAGTGTCTGCTTGCTTGAAAAAACTTTTTTCAACGGAGCCGATAGTGTCGTCTTGCTTGAAAAAACTTTTTTCAGCGGAGCCGACAGTATCGTCTTGCTTGAAAAAACTTTTTTCAGCGGATCCGACAGTGTCGGCTTGCTTGAAAAAACTTTTTTCAGCGGATCCGACCGTATCGTCTTGCCTCAAAAAACTTTTTTCAGCGGAGCCGATCGTGTCGGCTCCCCCCACAGCCTGCGTGCGAACGTCACGGACAGGTCGGGAACCTTCCGGGGGAAGTCGACGAAGGTCGCCGGGGTTTTTCACATGAGGAAAATTGCTTACTTTTGAGGCAATGTTGTAAATTATTAATTCTAATCCCTTTTAAGTTATGCTACGAAGACATTTTATGAAAACCGCCGGATGGCTCGCCCTGGCGCCTGTTGCCAAAGCAACAGCCTCTTTCGCCCCGGCCCGCTCTGGGGAGACAAAACAAATTTATGAGTGGAGAATTTACACCCTCGCAAAGGGAAACACGAGCCTGGACGCCTTCTATCGCAAGACGCTGATTGCGGCCTATAACCGCTTGGGTATTACCGTGGGAGGGTTTGAGCCCTACAAAGGGGCGGAACAGCCGGCGCAGCGCTTTTTCCTCTTTGTATATCCCGACCTGAACACCTGGCTGAACGTGAAACATGCCCTGTGGCAGGACGAAGTCTTTCGTGCGGAAGCCCAGCCCTTTTATGATGCCTCGGCCCCGGAGCCGGCCTATAGCGGGCTGGAGACGTTTCTGTGCGAAGCCTTTGACGGCCTGCCCCTGCTGCAGACCCCCCCAAAGGAACGGACGCTGCTGGAATTCCGTAATTACAAAAGTCCCAACGAGGAAGCCAACCGGCGGAAAATAAACATGTTTAATGCCGATGAAATGGCCATCTTCGACCAGGTGGGCATTCGCTCGGTTTGCTACGGCGAAGTGCTGGCCGGACCCCGTATGCCGTCGCTGATCTATCTGACGGCCTACAGGGACGAAGTCTCACGCAATGAAGCCTGGAAACGGTTTGCCGAACATCCCGAATGGCAAAGGATTCGCGCCCTGCCCGAATATGCGCATACGGCTACGGATAACAGGAATTTGCTCCTGTCTCCCCTGTCTTATTCGCAGCTCTAAGGGCAAGGGCGAATCTTCATCGCCAGGAACTTATCCAGGAGGAAGACCGGACGCCAGGATTGCTTAGCTTGTCGCAATCCGGCTATGCCCAGGTCTTCCTCCCTGTTTATATAAAGGTAGCGGGCAGGCAGGCGGGCGGCAAATTCGCGGTTCATCACACTGTAAATACCCGGATAACGTACGTCGGCCTTCTCGGCGTGCACGGCAAACGTATCGTGGTTCACCGGGGCGCCGAAGGCAAAGGCGATGATTTGCCGGTCAACACAGATGGCGCCACCGGTCAGGCCCAATTCCCCGGCATGACGGAGAGCGAAGGTGAGCGAACGGCGTTCGTTGCTTAGCTCCTCGGCGTCCTGCAGCGTGTGATTGGCCTGATACCATTTATATTCCAGGCGGAGGCATTCGGCAACCAGTTCGGGGGTGAGGGGAAGGTAGCTATAGGCGTAAAGCTTGTTGAAGTGGTTGATGTGGTTGCGTTTGGCCTGGTATTTCTTCCCGGAAAGGGCGATCAGATCCTCGCGCAGGTAAAGATAGTCGGCGTAATCCCGCGAAGGAATAAATTGAAAGGCATGAGGGAAACGGTTTTCCAGCTTTTCTTTCCCCGGTTGGGTAACGCCCAGGATTTGCAGCGGGTATCCCCCTTGCTCCAGGGCGTCTGTTTCCATCAGGCGAATCGCCTCCGAAAGATCCCCCCCGCCCAGGGGAAACATATAAGCGGGAGAAGAAAGAGGACCGTCCAGGCGGAAACGGATGAAAAGGAATCCGCAGGCAAGGGCGTATTCGCTCCGGTAAAGAAAACGCCAACTACACATGTTGGCAAAGGAAAAGTCGCAATTCCTGAAGGGGCTTGGCAGGGTGAAGGAAGTGATCACTTCCCGGTCGGTTATTTCAATGGCCTTAAAAACAATAGACATATACGATTTGCTTAGTTGATGCAAAGATAAAATAAAGACAGAATAAAGATGGACAGGACAACGCTGCCGCCTTTGCCGTATGTTGTGCAGCAGGTTTGATGTTTTTTTCGGCAATCGTTTTGTTTTTTTATATCTTTGTGCTCTGTCATAAATCATTAAGAAACAAATAATCGAATGTCAAAAGGAAATTTATACACCCCGGGGAAATTGCATACCCAGGAAGATGCCCTAAAGTATATATGCCGGCAAGGCTGGGGCTATATAGACGAGTTGATCGATGAAATCGGTGAAGAGATGTTTGAACGTCTCAAGTCGGTGGGCTGCCTCGAGTGCGGACTGTCTGCCAAAGAAACGGAACGTTTCTGCGGAACATGGAAAAAAACCCCAACCGCCGACAGGGAAGTCAAACTTTACGACAACGCGCCTTCCCGGTCTAAAGGAATACGCTATCGTATCTTTGAATCCCGAGCGAATGGCTAACTGTGTATTCTGGTATCCCAGAACCTATCACGGGGAGATAAAGATAAGAAAAGATATCCCCCGGACCCTCACAAAGCGATTATCGGATAAACCACATACCGAGTACCGGATGGTGCTCGAGAATATCGAGTCAAAAGAAATAAATGAACACAACGTCCCGCGAGAAAACATAAAAGTTTCCATCAAAAACGATCCGTCGAACAATCCACTCGTAGAATTTACATTGATCCAGAAAAAAGCAAGCCGGAATGGACTTGTATTGTATGCGTACGACGAAAAACTTTTAGAGTCGCTGTCGCTTACGGAAAAGGATGGCGAGGCATTATGGAGTGCGATCTACCATTTCTCAAAAGACTTCTATCATGTGCACGAATTTCACGACAAGCACAACGATTCGATCCTACCCCCCTATATGAAAAAGTGCGAGGATATTCAAACCAACAATAACGAAGCGCTGATCTATTACCTGACCTGCTACGAGAACAAATTCAATCACTATCATGACTATGCGAAAGACCTCCTCGACCATGTGAAGAAAAGATTGTTCGATAAGGTTCAATTTGAAACGCTAATGTATTACAGGCCTATCTGGGACAGGGTTTTTTACAGGATAAAAGGAGCGCATATTTATTACAGAACACTCGTTGGCTCCAAGTATCTTCATTCGGCAGACCAGGATAAGTTTCATCGCCTGATATTAAATACCGAACAGCGTTTCCGTAAAATAAAACTGATTGAAATGGATGTCCGCGACCGGGTCTCTTATGCGGATGCTTCGCAGAATAACCGTTTGGCCACCACCGCCCAACGCGTCGGACTAATCTCCCTCACAGTGAGTTTTATCTCTCTCCTTATCTCCCTCGCGCTGGGTCTTTTGTCCCTCTATCTTTCTTAGTTGCCAAAGGAAATGCCCATGCGTTCGCCCTGTATGATCAGGTCGTGGGTGGGTGGCACTAATTTTAATTTGCCGGCTATGTCGGCCAGAGGCAGGGCGTCTACGCGGTCCCCCCGGATACAGACCATGCATCCGAAGTTTCGTTGTGCAATCCGTTCAACGGCATGTCCGCCCAAGCGCGTGGCCAGGTTGCGGTCGAAGGGGGATGGATTGCCGCCCCGCTGGATATATCCCAGAACGGTTTCGCGTGTCTCTATGCCGGTGGCTTTGGCTATTTTCCGTGCAATGTGGTTTGCCGGATGATGTTCGCCTTCTTTGGTTTGCACCCCTTCGGCCACTACGACGATGGAGTAGGGTTTCCCCTGCTGTGCCCGGTCGATGAGGGTTTGGTAGATCTTCTCGTCGCTAAAACCCAGCTCAGGGAGCAAAATCACATCGGCTCCTCCCGCCATGCCGGCATACAGGGCGATCCATCCGGCATGATGGCCCATGACCTCCACCACCATGACGCGCTTGTGGGCATTGGCCGTGGAGTGCAGCCGGTCAATGGCTTCCGTGGCGATATTGACGGCGGTGTCGAATCCGAATGTAATATCCGTTCCCCACACATCGTTGTCGATGGTTTTGGGTATGCCGATGACGTTTAATCCGATTTCCGACAGCAAAGCCGAAGTCTTCTGCGTTCCGTTGCCCCCGATGCATACGATGCAGTCCAGCCCCAACTCAGCGTATGCCTGCCGGATAAAAGCAGAGTGTGTGTCGTCGGGGATGATTAATTTGCGGAAAGATTTCTCGCGGGAAGTGCCCAGGATGGTCCCCCCCAGGTTGAGGATTCCCGACAGGCTCCGTTCGTCGAGTACCCGGAAATCTTTCTGAAGAATTCCCGAAAAACCGTTATGGATGCCAATAACTTCCATCTGATAATGCATGATGGCTGTTTTGCCAACACCACGAATCGTGGCGTTGATGCCGGGACAGTCGCCTCCCGAGGAAAGAATACCTATTTTCATTGTATCGTACTTATTGTAAAACAAATATAGGGGATAAAAACGAATGATTGTGCAACGCTTCAGGCATTTGAGCTTGCAAGTCGCAAGGCTGTACGGTATATTCGGAAAAAATAGATATTTTTGCAAAGCATAAAAATAAGACATGGCAATCAGAAAAATAAAAGTACATAAAGAAGGGACAGGGCTGTTATTGATGCTGTTTTCCTGTTTGTTTCTTTTAAATCTCGTGTTGTATCACCTAAAAGGAGAGAGTTCGTTGTTTTACTCCATTTTATTGGCCTCCTCCGTTTTCTTCCTGCTCATCCTGAATTTCTTCCGTAGCCCGTTCCGCCGTTTCCCGTTCGATTCGGAGGGGCTGGTCATTGCGCCCGCCGACGGTACAATCGTTGCCATAGAGGAAGTGAAGGAAAACGAGATCCTTCACCGGAAATGTATACAGGTGTCTATCTTCATGTCGGTTTTTGACGTACACGCCAACTGGTTCCCGGTCAACGGCACGGTGCGGCATGTATCCCACCGGAAAGGCCGTTTCATGGCAGCCTATCTGCCCAAAAGCAGTATAGAGAACGAACGCTCCACCATCGTTATCACCACCGGAAGCGGCTGTGAGGTATTGACCCGCCAGATAGCCGGCGCCATCGCCCGGCGGATCGTAACCTATGCCAGGGAAGGCGAACGATGCCATGTAGACGAACAAATGGGTTTTATCAAATTCGGCTCCCGCGTCGATGTTTATATCCCCCTGGAGAGCGAAATCCTGGTGGAGATGGATCAGAAAGTGATGGGAAACCAAACGCCCATCGCCCGCTTGATGAAACCCCTTTAAGTCCCGCCCCCCCCTTTTTTTCCGGCATGAATATCCGCAAACATATCCCCAATCTTATTACCTGCCTGGCATTGGTTGCCGGCTGTATAGCTTGCCTTATGGCCATCGAGGGGCGATTCCTTGCGGCGCTGTGGGCCATCCTCGCCGCGGCGATATTAGATTTCCTGGATGGACTTTCCGCCCGTTGGCTGCAGGCCTATTCGGCTACGGGGAAAGAATTGGATTCGCTTTCCGATATGGTAAGTTTCGGTGTAGCGCCCGGAATGATGGTCTTTGACCTGCTTGGCGATGCCTCGTATGCCTTGTCCTGGGAGGCGGTGCAGAGGTACGTCCCCTTTTGGGCATTTATCATCCCTGTTTTTTCGGCATTGCGCCTGGCGAAGTTCAATATAGACGTTCGTCAGTCTGCGTCTTTCATCGGCTTGCCCACTCCGGCCCATGCCTTGTTTTGGGCCTCCGTCTCTTACGCCTTGCAACCCCTTGTGTGCGCAAATGAGGTTTTGTTTCCCGTCCTTCTCCTGTCGGTGCCCTGTACGTCTTTGCTGTTGATTTCGGAGATACCCATGTTTTCGTTGAAAGTAAAATCCATCGCTTGGAAAGGCAACGAAATGCGCTATATGCTGGCGGTTTGCAGCATTGGCCTTGTGTTCTTTTTCCATTTCCGGGGGATAGCCGTAGCCGTCTTGCTCTATGTATTATTGTCTGTACTAACTCTAAAAAAGTAAATTACCATGTTTAAGTTCATATTCTTTATATTCTTTTTTGTCATCCTGTTGGGACTTTTAGCCGGCTTTTCCGTTATACGCAGTATTCGCAACATCCTTTTCGGCCCTCCTCCGGGTGCCCGAAGCACAAAACAGCAACGTCGCACCGGCGGAAGCAAAAAAAAATCCGGCGAAGCCACCTCGGCCTCCGCGCAATCGCGGAAGAAGATCTTCAAGAAAGACGAAGGCGAATACATCGACTACGAAGAGGTAAAGTAGCCGCTTTGTTTATCGGAGTTTGCGAAAAAAGTCGGTCATTCTATCCATACATTCTTTTTCCATCACACCGCTTTTCACAATGGTTTTGGGGTGTAGTGCAAGCGGGGCATAGCGAAGGAAACCCCTTTTCCCGTCGGGCGCTCCATAGACAAGGAGGTTCAGCCGGCTCCAGGCGATGGCTCCGGCACACATGAGGCAAGGTTCCAGCGTAACGTACAGTGCACAATCGGTAAGGAATTTGCTCCCCAGGGTATGGGAGGCGGAAGTTATGGCTAATATTTCGGCGTGGGCCGTAGGGTCTTTCAGGAGTTCCGTTTGGTTGTGGGCGCGGGCAATGATGCGGTTGCGGCATACGATCACCGCCCCCACGGGGACCTCGTTGTTGCCGGCGGCGAGGGAGGCTTCCGCCAGGGCCTGTTTCATGAAATAAGTATCGTCAAAGGGGGTCATCTTCTCATTTCATCTTCTCATTTCATTTTCATTGAAAAGAGTAGGGTAATCGTCTTCCAGCGTTTTCAGTATATGGAAAAGAATCGTTTCCCGATACCAGCGCGACTTATTGGTTATCTTGTATTTGCGTATGTAACCTTCCACCATGTTGCGTTCGCTCCCGGTCAGTCGGAATGTGATATTGTGTATACGCAACTGTTTTATCCTATCGACTTTTTTCATAAGTGCAAATATACATATATTTGCGGGCACATACATAATATACTATGGCAGAGCAGAATTTTACCGGCAAGGAAGGAGAGGAAGAAGCCCGCAACTATTTATTGAAGCAAGAATATACCATCTTACATGCCAATTGGCATTGGCAGCATTACGAGATAGACATCATCGCCACCAAAGACGACGAACTGGTGGTTGTAGAGGTTAAGACCCGTTCGAAAAATCATCTTCTCCTGCCCGAAGAATCCGTCGACCGGGAAAAAATAAGACGCATCGTTACGGCTGCCGACGTATATATCCGCCGTTTCAGGTTGGACATTCCCGTTCGTTTCGATATCATTACCTTGATAAAACGTGAAAACGGATACACAATAGAACACATCGAAGACGCCTTCCACGCCCCGATGCAGGGCAGGTGGTAAGACGCCGAATCTACCCAGGGAATCATCCTTCATATTAATCAATTTTCACATTTCGAGGCTGAAGATGCAATCGCTTAGTTATCAGCGATAAATCCCTCTGATTCGAGAAGAAATTTCTCAGTAGTGAAAAATTTTTTTCTCACTACTGAAAAAATAATTTCTCAGTAGTGAAAAATTTATTTCTCACTACCGGGAGATTTATGCCCCGGTAAGGAGAGCTTTTTTTTGTGAAAGATAGTTTATTTTATGAGGGAGCGTTAGGAATTTTTCACCATTGGGAGGCGGAGGCGCCTTCGGTGATTGATTCTTCTTTGGATGTTGCAGTTGTATTTTTTGCGCCTTCGCCATTGGATTATAAACCTAAACGCAATATTGGCAGGAAACAAATAATTACGTTTCTTTGCATCAAATCTTTAAATATGGCAAACGAACAGCAGATGGTGCTCCGCACGGAGGATCTGGTGAAGAAATACAGAACAAGAACGGTGGTTAACCATGTTTCCATCCAGGTGAAGCAGGGAGAGATTGTAGGACTGCTCGGACCAAACGGAGCAGGGAAAACCACGACGTTCTACATGACGGTAGGACTTGTAACACCCAACCAAGGGAAAATATTTCTGGACGATACGGATATCACGAAGTTTCCCGTCTACAAACGGGCGCGTAGCGGCATCGGCTATCTGGCACAAGAAGCATCGGTGTTCCGGAAAATGACCGTAGACGACAATATCCGCGCCGTACTCGAAATGACAAACACCTCGGAAGCCGAACAAAAAGAAAAACTAAACAGCCTGATTGCCGAATTTGGGCTTACCAAAGTCCGGAAAAACCTGGGCGACCAGCTTTCGGGAGGAGAACGCCGACGTGCGGAAATCGCCCGGTGTCTGGCTATAAATCCGAAATTCATCATGCTGGACGAACCCTTTGCCGGCGTCGACCCGATCGCCGTGCAAGATATTCAGAGCATCGTGGCGCAGTTGAAACATAAAAACATCGGTATCCTGATTACCGACCATAACGTGTACGAAACCCTGAGTATCACCGACCGCGCCTACTTGTTGTTTGAAGGAAAAGTCTTGTTTCAGGGCACAGCGGAGGAATTGGCGGAAAACAAAATCGTGCGCGAAAAATACCTGGGCAAAGATTTTCAGTTGCGTAAAAAGAACTTTTAAAGCAGAAAACAGATATGGACCATACGATTCTAACCATTGGCCGGCAGTTTGGCAGCGGCGGACGTATCATAGGGATGAAACTGGCCAAGGCGCTGAATATTTCCTTCTACGACAAGGAACTGATTACCCTCGCCGCCCGGGAAAGCGGCCTCTGCCCGGAGGTCTTCGAACAAGCCGACGAAAGAGCTTCCGCCGGATTTTCCCACACCTTTTCCCTGGGGATGCCTTACCTCGGAGGAGTTTGTATGCCTTCTGCCGACATCCTTTCCAACGAGGGATTGTTCAAAATACAAAGCGACGTGATTCGCAAACTGGCGGAAACGGAATCTTGCGTCATTGTAGGACGTTGCGCCGATTATATTTTAAGAGACCATCCGGCGTGTATCAGTTTCTTTATTCACGACAAACTCCCGAATCGCGTCCGGCGTATTGCGGAAAGGTTGCAACGCCCTGTCGAACAGTCGAAGGAGTTGATCCTTAAAACCGACAAATCGCGGGCTGCCTATTACGACTATTACACAAACAAGACCTGGGGGATGTCTTCCTCGTACAATTTTTCTATCGACGCCTCGCTCTTGGGTATCGACGAAACGGTCTGCTTCATGAAAAACTTTATCGAACGAAAATTAAAGCCGGGGAAATGAATTCCTCCGGCTTTCATCTGGTGGGGTGAGGTTGCTTACTTGGCGATGAGTAGGAAATAGTTCTTCCGGCCTTTCTGCGCCAGCAAATACGTATGATTTATCAGGGATGCGGTATGGATGATGGTTTCCGCATCCAACAAGCGTTCTTTGTTCACGCTTACCCCGCCGCTCTGCACGAGCTTGCGCATCTCGCCTTTGGAGGGAAAAACAGGCGCTTTTTCGGTAAACAGATCCAACGCTTTGATGCCGGCCGACAATTCCTCTTTCGATATTTCAAACCGGGGGACCCCGTTGAAAACGGCCAACAGGGTTTCCTCATCCAACTTCTTCAATGTCTCGGAGGTGGAATGGCCGAACAGTATATTCGAGGCTTCTACGGCCGTTTCGTAATCATCGGCCGAATGCACCATGGTGGTAATTTCCTTCGCCAGCCGTTTCTGCAAAGGGCGAAGATGGGGTGCGGAAGCCTGTTCTTGTTCGATAGATGCAATTTCTTCTTTGTCGAGTGCGGTAAAAATCTTGATATACCTGGCGGCATCTTCGTCGCTCACATTCAGCCAGAACTGATAAAAGGCATAAGGCGACGTATAACGCCGGTCGAGCCATACGTTGCCCGATTCGGTTTTGCCGAACTTCGTCCCGTCGGCTTTGGTGATGAGGGGGCACACCAGGGCAAAGGCTTCGCCGCCTTCCTTCCTGCGAATCAGTTCCGTTCCGGTGGTGATATTCCCCCACTGGTCGGACCCGCCCATTTGCAGGCGGCATCGTTCGTGCTGATATAAATAAAGGAAGTCGTAGCCTTGCAGCAACTGGTAGGAAAATTCCGTGAACGACATGCCTACGTTCGATTCGCTGCTCAGACGTTTCTTTACGGAATCTTTTGCCATCATATAATTTACGGTGAGATGTTTCCCGATGTCGCGGATAAAGTCGAGGAACAGGTAATTCTTCATCCAGTCGTAATTATTGACCAATTTGGCTGCGTTCGGGGCTTCCGAATCAAAGTCGAGAAACTTAGCCAACTGCTTCTTTATATTCTCCTGATTATGGCGCAGGGTATCTTCGTCCAGCAAGTTGCGTTCGGCCGACTTCATCGAGGGGTCGCCAATCATACCGGTTGCTCCTCCTACGAGGGCTATCGGACGATGGCCGGCACGCTGGAAATGCTTCAGCATCATCACACTTACCAAATGGCCGATGTGTAACGAATCGGCTGTTGGGTCGATCCCCACATAGGCCGAAGTCATTTCTTTCTGCAACTGCTCTTCCGTTCCGGGCATCAGGTCGTGAATCATGCCTCGCCATCTTAATTCTTCTACAAAGTTCATCGTATATCCTGTTAGTTTTTTTTTAAAATTTATTGGGTGGAGCGCAAAGGTACGACTTATTTATTGTTCCGTCACCCCTATTCCGCCAGACTCAGGGGACGGGATCGTAGCCGCTTCCTCCCCAGGGATGACAGCGGAGGATTCGCCGGATGGCAAGCAGGAGACCTTTCAGCGGTCCGTGCTTCTTCAGCGCTTGCACCGTATATTCGGAGCAGGTGGGGATGTATCTGCACGAAGCCGGGGTAAATGGGGAAATACAATATTTGTAAAAATAAACCGGCAACAGGAGCAGGGTTGTGAAAAAGCGCTTTACCATGCTTTACTCCGGAGTGTTTTCAAGGCTTTCGTCATGGCTTTTTCCATATCGGAACTCGGATGGATCACTTTGTCTACGTACAAAAAAGCCAGGAGCAGGGCTTTGTTTGTTTCCACCAGGGCATCTATCAACTCATGCTTGTTCATGCGATAGGCTTCGCGCATCTGGCGCTTGATGTAATTACGCCCGACGGCTCTTTTGATTTTCTTTTTGGGTACACACACCATCACCGCTACGGGGGCGGAAGCGGGCGCAGGTTCTTCTATTGGCAGATAAATAACTCGCAGAGGAAACGCCACAAAAGACTTCCCTTTCGCAAAAAGTAAATCCGTATGACGTTTCAGACGGAGACGTTCTTTCCTTGAAAGGGAATACCTCTGGTTATTTACCATTTTTTTTTCCGTTGGACTGCTCTTTTCTGAAGTACAGTTCCAGGGCGGCCGTCATGGAAGGGGCTTCGGGAGTGGGGGCTTCCATATCCAAGCGCAGTCCGGCATCTTTGACAGCCTTGGCGGTAGTTGGGCCGAAACACCCGATGCGTATATTTTCCTGTTTGAAATCGGGGAAGTTTTTCAACAACGATGTGATTCCTGAGGGACTGAAAAAGAGTAACATGTCGTAATCGAACACTTCACCGTCGGCAAAGTCGTTGCTTACCGTACGAAACATGACTGCTTTGGTGTAGTTGACTTTCTTCGTATTAAGCAGAGCGAACAAATTATCTTTGTGAATATCCGATACCGGGGCCAGATAAATTTCCTTTGTGTGTTTTCCGATAATCGTTGCCAATTCTTCTAATTTACCGGTACGGCTAAAGAATATTTTACGTTTTCTATATATCGTATATTTTTGCAGATAAACGGCAATTGCTTCCGTCATACAGAAATACTTCATACTTTCCGGTATCGTCACGCGCAATTCTTCACACAGGTGAAAAAAATGATCAACAGCCGTACGAGCCGTAAAGATAACAGCCGTATAATCCAGAATAGAGATACGTTGTTGTCTGAATTCTTTTGCAGACAAGGGTTCAATTTTAATGAAAGGTCTGAAATCTATTTCTACTCCAAACCTCTCCGCTATATCAAAATAAGGCGATTTGTCCGACGCGGGTTTCGGCTGAGACACCAATAACCTTTTTATTTTTAGTGGCATATAGCACTCCTTCAATAAAGATTGTATAAATAAATTATTCCTTCATATAAGAATACAAAAGGCAAAATTTCCTGGGCGCAAAGGTATAGAATAATATATAAAAATCCTACGCCTTTGATATTAAATATGGATATTGTTTTATGGATAATTACGAAACGCCACAGGATATATAGCAAAATGAACAAAAGGACATAGATATGTAAATATACCTTTACGAAAACCAGACACAGAACAGGTATATACATTAATATACCCCACATGCCAACCGATGCGATATAACCTGTTCTCCATATTTTATACAGGTTGGAGGTGGTGAATATGCACCCTAACAACTTGTATAAAAATTGCTTGAATGTGTAAAACAACAGCAGTATACCAAAAACAGCTCCGATGAGAAACAAATTCGTCCCGACGTCCGGATAAAAAGGTATGTAGCCCAACAGACGTCCGGTGCAGAAAAGGGTTATCGAGCACAGTAACAGGCTTTGAAAAATCATAAAACTGCGAAAGAAGGTTTCGTTGCCGTCTATTTCTTCAAACAGGCTCAAGCGTTCCTTGACGTAGAAAACATCGCGTCCCATTTTCAGGAATAAATAATAATTCGCATGAAATACCAAAGAAAAAATAAACAACAGGGCAAATACTAAAGAAAATATAAGGTCGTCGATCAACTGCTCTTCGCCCACCCTGATACCTGTAAACCCTTCAAATCCGTCCATTTTATGCTTGATTTTGCATATACAAAAGTAGATGAAAAACGGAGAGAAAACAAAAACGACAGAGTTTCAGTGGTTAGCGGTTAGTGATGAACCGTTAACCACTAATTTGTTTTTGTGAATAGCAGATAACTTAGTTGATGTTCATTCCGACGTAATCCTTCGGCCAAATACATCTTTTCTGCTATCCGACGTCCAATTAACCTGAGTTCGACGTAAGAAAGGCATAAAAACTTTGGTAAGTTGGCTAATATTTCTTGTTTTTATGTCTGGCAATCAACATTATAAATAGAAATTATGGCACAACTTACCACCGATAAAATTGCTGAAATTTATTGTATTGCGGACGATTCTTTGCAAGGAATTCTCAAAAGAAATCCCCAAACACCAAATTCATCCCGATGACGGTAAACGCCACAGGCATCGCTCATTTGCCATGTCAGAGGCCGAAATAAAAACCTTTAAAAACCCGCTTTAAAACCAGAAACCCCGCTTTAGAGGCGGGGTTTCTGGCGGAAAGCGAGGGATTCGAACCCCCGGTACAGTTGCCCGTACACCGCATTTCGAGTGCGGCCCGATCGACCACTCCGGCAGCTTTCCTTCCTGTTTTGTATCCGTATTTTTTTTGAATCGGGGGTAAAAGTAGCACTTATTTTCATATAACCACGTAATGCCCTGCCCGTTTTTTGCCGGATAACGTACGGGACCTCCTGCGTTTAATTAATATCATATGGTGTCGTTTTATTTCTTTATTTTTGCGTGTACTATAAACTACACAAAATGAAGATAATGTCATGAAAAGATTCGGTTTGTTAATCTTGTTTTGCTGCTTTGTCGGGCTTTTTAGCCTGTCGGCGCAGATGCGGAGCGAGTTCCTTTTGGAGAAGAATTGGAGGTTTACCCGTGGCGATAATCCCGGTTATTCGCAGGTGGGGTTCGATGATAGCCATTGGCAATCGGTTAGTGTTCCGCATGATTGGGCTATTTACGGCCCTTTCAGCCCTTACAACGACAGCCAGGAGGTGGCCATCGCACAGGATGGACAGCAGGAGGCTTTCCCTCAGGCAGGACGTACGGGGGGCTTGCCTTTTGTTGGGGTTGGATGGTATCGTACGCAATTTGAGGCGTCTTTGTTTTTTCCCGGCAAGAAAATTTTTCTTCTTTTCGACGGCGCCATGAGCTATGCCGAGGTATATGTCAACGGGAATAAGGCCGGGAACTGGCCGTATGGATACAATTCTTTTTATATGGATATTACCCCGTGGGTAAAGCCGGGCAAACCGGTGACGCTTGCTGTCCGCCTGGAGAATCTTCCAGAATCTTCCCGCTGGTATCCGGGGGCGGGGCTTTACCGGAATGTCCATGTTATCGTAACGGAAGACGCGCATATTCCCATTTGGGGAACGGCGGTCACAACGCCGGTGGTGAAAAGGGAATTTGCAAGAGTCGTACTGAAAACCCGGATTGCCAGGCCCGAAAGGAGTGAACCGTCCCGGTATCGTTTGTTCACGGAGCTACGAAACCCCAATGGGATAAAGATTCTGGATCTGCAATCCGACTTGTCGGAATTTGATATGGATTGTTTTACCCAGGAGCTTATTGTCCGGACGCCA
Source organism: Tannerellaceae bacterium (assembly GCA_031278605.1). Lineage (GTDB taxonomy): Bacteria > Bacteroidota > Bacteroidia > Bacteroidales > Tannerellaceae > DFXE01. The sequence goes on along the minus strand of JAITKB010000030.1, from coordinate 6,055 downwards.
CGCCTGTGGTCGCCCGATACGCCGGAGTTATACACTGCCGTTTCCCGTTTGTATGATGGGGGGTTGCTGAAGGACGAATACACCACCACGTTCGGCATCCGTTCCATTGGGATTATACCGGATAAGGGTTTCTTTCTGAATGGTGAAAAAGTAAAATTCAAAGGCGTATGCAACCATCACGACTTGGGTCCTCTGGGGGCTGCCGTAAACGATGCGGCTATCCGTCGGCAGATTCGCATGTTGAAGGATATGGGATGCAATGCCATCCGGACTTCCCATAATATGCCGGCGCCCGAACTGGTAAAGGCCTGCGACGAGATGGGGATGATGCTGATGGCCGAAACCTTTGACGAATGGGCAACAGCCAAATGTCGGAATGGCTATCACCTGCTGTTCGGGGAATGGGCGGAAAAAGATCTGGTGAACCTTATCCGTCATTACCGCAACAATCCAAGTGTGGTGATGTGGTGCATTGGCAACGAAGTCCCCGACCAGCAAACGGAAAACGGGGCAAAGCTTGCACGTTTCCTTCAGGATATCTGTCACCGGGAAGACCCTACGCGCCCGGTAACGCAGGGTATGGATCATGGCCTGGCTGTGATAAATAATAACTTCGCGGCTCTCATGGATGTGGTGGGGTTCAATTATCGTTTGTTTGTATACGGGGATGCCTATAAGAAATTACCGCAGCAAATCCTGCTTGGTTCGGAAACGGCTTCTACCGTGAGTTCGCGTGGGGTGTATAAATTCCCGGTTGTACGGAAGGCGATGGCCCAATACGACGACCATCAAAGTTCCGGATACGACGTGGAGCATTGCAGTTGGTCGAATCTTCCGGAGGATGATTTCCTCCACCAGGAGGATCTGCCCTATACGATTGGCGAGTTTGTGTGGACGGGTTTCGATTACTTGGGGGAGCCAACGCCTTACTATTCCAATTGGCCCAGCCATAGTTCGTTGTTTGGTATAATCGACCTGGCCGGCATACCCAAAGACCGTTATTATTTATACCGCAGCCATTGGAACAAGACGGCGAAAACCCTGCATATCCTGCCCCATTGGACCTGGCCGGGGAGGGAGGGTGAAGTAACGCCGGTATTTGTTTATACCAATTACCCTTCTGCTGAGTTGTTTATCAACGGGGTCAGCCAGGGGATACGCACCAAGGATACCGGCATTACGCTCGAAGGCACGGCTTTGGATAGCGTTACTTCGCTCGAACGCCTGAAGCGTTATCGCCTGATGTGGATGGATACCCGATATACTCCCGGCAGCCTGAGAGTGGTGGCTTACGATAAAAACGGCAAGGCCGCAACGGAAAAGGAGATACATACGGCAGGGAAACCGCATCATATAGAACTTGTTGCAGACAGGCGTCGGTTGGTGGCCAACGGCAAAGACCTTTCTTTCATCCTCGTAAAGGTTGTCGACAAGGACGGGAACCTATGTCCCAACGCTACGCATCGGATAAAGTTCAGCACAAGAGGTTCCGGCCTCTATCGTGCGGCGGCCAATGGAGATCCTGTCAATTTGGAATCCTTCCAAGCGCCTCAGATGCAATTGTTCGGAGGCCAACTCACTGCCATTGTACAAACGACCGAACAACCGGGACCGATTGTCTTTGAAGCTTCGGCTGCAGGGGTGAATAAAGCCGAAATAGAATTAATCAGCGAATAAACGAGGTTAGGATATGCAAGCCCTGAGTTTAATACCTTTTGCAACCTCCAAAGCTATCGCCGGAACTGAAGGCTTATATCCTACTCAACGCATTTCGTAAAACAGCTCCAACTTTCCGGTTGTTTTTTTCCGGATCAAACCGGAAAGCGGTGTTTTTGTCAAAAAAAACGGTGCAATTAAAACTTTTCTCATATCTTTGCGAAAACTCTTTATTTGAAGTTTGGGGAAGTTAAGAATTGCAAGGTGCAAGCCTGATCCTTCTTCTTGTATAAAACACAAAACAGATAAACGTTTAAAACTAAAAATAATAACAGATTAACTTTTTACGATCATGACAAAATCATTATTTTTCACGCAATTGAGAGAAACTCTTCTTAGCCGGAGTGAAACGGGAACGGCCAATAAGCTTACGGACGATTATGTACAAAACTATCTGGGGGTTTGCGCTTATGCTGCGGCCGTCAATAAGAGTCAGTTACCTGTACTTTTGGAACCGCCGACACATTGGCAGGAATATGCCGACGCCCTTGTGGGGGCAAAGACCGATGCATTGGTCTGGGTAAATACCGTGATGGCTAATCTCATCAATTTACCCGACACCATTATTGCAGGGCAGCAAGAGGTGTTGGATGTCTTTACGGCAGCAGAGAAGTGTTGCGCCTATTTGATAGACGACCCGACAGACGAGAACGCCAAAGAGAAATTAAAAATAAAAATCAATGAAAGTACGGATAACCTCGAAGAGGTCACAAAGAGCATAAAGCATGTCACAGACTTGCTGAGTAAATTCAAAAGCACACTTCCCGAACAGGCTGCCAAGTTGCAAAAAATCGCAGATCTGGCCTTGCAGGATGAGAAAGCGGATAAGGACAAGGTGGCTGAACTGAAGCAGGATATTGAGGAGATGAAAAGAGAAATCAACTCGCTCTCTGCCGCTATTGCAGGCCTGGCAATAGCGGATGTTGCCGCCGTGTTGCTATCCGTATTGGGTTTTGTCATTGCCGGATTTGCGGGTTTTGTGGTGTTGATTTTTACAGGCGCCGTCATAGCTACCGCAAGCTATTATATTGCTATCGACACGCTTAAAATAAAAGAGTTAAAGAAGAAAATTGAATCAGACACGACTTCAATGAACGACTATACGAAGGATATAAGCATATTGTACAATACCAGCAGCCTGTTTCATGATCTGGCAGATAAAGCCGCTCAGATGGAAAGCAATCTGCAGTATATTCTTAGCGTATGGCAAAGCTTGAACGGCGATTTACAAAAGGTGGCAACCGAAATAGAGACGGCAGGGGCGAATTACACGGCTCAGGATTGGAAGTCTGTCAATGACGATTTTGTGGAAGCGACCCATTTGTGGAATACCTTTATCGAACAGGTCCATGTATGCAAAATAGACGTTAAGGGCAATACCTGTCAACTGCAACCCGGAATGAGCGCACAGGAGGTAGAACAGGCATCAAAGGCCGGGACTGAAATGGGTATTCTGGATTATTTGAATTCTGCTAGTTAACCTACCATGGCAAGAAACACCTGGGAAGTTCCGATACCCAAGGGGTACTATATCAGTTGGTTTATAACTACGCAGGCCGCAAACCGCGTTAGCGTCACCTTGAAAGACGAGTACGCTACTTATTTTGCGAAGGAGAAGCAAAGCACCTCGATAGACCCGCCCCTGGCCATAGGCTCCGGGTTTATCGACGGTGCAAGCCTTGTTCTGATAGTGGATATCCCCGGTTCGACGGAAATTTTCGGCGAACCTCATTCCAGCGACATCCTGACAAAGGAAGGGATCGTCGTAGGCAAAGTATTCAACCTCTTCCTGGAAGATGGAGTGGATAAGGACTATAACGACGTTGCCATCAACATCACAGGATGGAAAAGTAAAGATTGACATAAAGATTGACCTGTTTTTGTGTCCTAATAGGAAACTACACAATCAAAGTTCCCGTTTTCTTTTATGAACAAGATATAGGATCGTTTATCCTCGTCCAGGAAATAGAATACGTACGACAAGCCGGATTCGTTTTGCAGGGTCCGGAGTTGGGTTACCGTATAAACTCCATATTCGGAGGATTGGAATTTCTCCCATATACTCGGCTTCAGGTCTGCTTGTCCTATGTTTCGGAATGTACAAAGCCATTCGTAGGAGAAGGTAAATACCACAAGGCAGTAGTTGTTGCCTTCGCGTATGGCTGCATTTACGGCCAGGTCGTCTTCCCAGAAGTCGATGATTTGGGGAGAATCAAAAAGCCGGCTGAGTGTCCGACGTATTTCGTAGGGAAGACTTGCTGGAGCGTACATTGTGTTGTTTACGTTGGAGGAAGCCTTTATGAAGTCTCCGTATTTGGAATAATAGAGATGGGTGAGGCGGTTGCTTTGCGTCACGGAAACCACATAAATTGTGTCCATGCCTTTACGTTCCAACATCTTTATTTGTTCTATATCCCATTCCGAATATGAGCTGCGATAGAAGGCTTTCGGTACGTTGGGATGAATCTGCATGAACGAATGTTCGTTTTCCGATAAAATCCATTCTCCTTCTTTGCTGAACCAGGCATTTACCGGTACAGACATCCATGTAAAATGTGCTACGTAGAATCCATTCTCCTCGTCCCAAAGAATCGCATCGGCATTGGGGTATTTCACGGAAAACGCATATAGCACTTCTTGGCTTGGCAGGACAGGAAGAATCTGATTGTTATAGAATTCCTCTCGTGCGCAATTGGTAAGACAGCATAAGGTCATGACCAACACTCCAAGTTTTGGGCGTTTAATTGTTTGGCGCATGGCGTTTAAATTTAGAAATGAGTAATCATAGTATTTCTACTAATAGAACAAGGGATTGGGGGGATAGGTTTCGGATTTTACAAATTATTATGGAAACCCGGTGGATAAGCACGCATTTGGGTGACATAAATAAAGAATGGCTGTTTTTTAACTAACTTTTAACTGAATTTATTTGGCGAGTATATTTTAATGCCCGTTTTTTGCAGAAAATATTTCCTTGAAGAAGGAGGCAATAAAGACAAAATAAAGGTCGGATTTGTAAACGAAACAAAGGATTACACTCGGGACTGAGAAAAAAACTCAAGAAGAACTCAAGAAACTCGAATAGAAAAAGCTCCGTTTGTGTCGAAGTAAATTGTATCGAAATAAAGAAAAAGACTCTGTTGAAAGAAACTCCACCTGCCGGGATATATTTTGTGGGCTGTGTATTAAACAGTTTCAAAATAGTTAAACACAAAAAATGACTGAAGATCATGCAAAAAGCGACTGTTCATCTTTCTCATCCATCCACTTGTATAACAAAGTTGTTTGTGGAATGGGCTGGTAGGTCGTTGCTTACCGGTTTGCTATGCATTAGTTCTCTCATGCATGCACAAGGCCCGCCAGGGCTTGATTCGCGTTGGGTTGCGCAGGGAGTATCCCTGGAGCCTGCGACGGAATATGAAAGCTATCCTCTCTTCGCATTAAAAAGTAATTTGCTTTTCGATCTGGCCTTAACTCCCAACATTGAAGTAGAAGTCCCCTTGGGTAAGCGCTGGAGTTTGAACGCCGAGTACCAGGGGGGATGGTGGCTTCGCGAGAGTAATTTCTTCTGCTGGCAGATTGTAGCAGGGGGATTGGAGACCCGTTACCGCCTGGGGGATGTCGAGGAGCGTCCCTGGCTGTCGGGGTGGTTTGTGGGTCTCTTTATGGGAGGGGGATACTACGATTTTCAATTTTCGGAGGAGGGTACCCAGGGAGAATTATACATTATGGCAGGAGCGAGCGGGGGGTATACGCTGCCGCTTAGCGAGCGCTGGCGTTTGGAGTTCTCCTCCGGGATAGGATACCTTACTTCCGACTATCGTCACTATCGTATGATGGAAGACTACCGGCTGATAAAACAGGGGGAATCCATGCAGATTTCCATGCTTATGCCGGTTAAGCTCAAGGTATCGCTCCTGTGGATTATCAACGGACGTAAAAGAGTGAAAGGAGGGAAGGGGCTATGAAAACATCTCCCATGCTTTATTTCCTGACGCTTCTTACGCTTGGAGGGTTATTCTCTTCCTGTGAGCGACGTCCTCTTGAGGAGTATACCGGGTGCTGGGTGCACGTGCGGATCAATTGGGCAGAGGCCTACCTCGACCCCAACGGTGCAAGCGTGTATTTCTTCCCGAAACAAGGGGGCACGCCGTATATTCTGTGGACCAATTATACGGCCGACAGCATCTACCTGCCGGCAGGTAATTACAGTGCGCTGGTGTTCAACGAACGCACCAGCGAGTATACCGACATTGCTTTTCGCGGGACGCAGTCCTACGAGACCTTTGAGGTGTACGCCTTGCCGGAACATGCCCTGCCTGAATTTTTGCAGTATCAG
>JAITKB010000003.1 GCA_031278605.1 Tannerellaceae bacterium | reverse complement strand
TCCTTGATTGAAAAGGGAGTGATTCGTTAACGAATCGCTCCCTTTCTTTTTTTTACATACACACACCTTATAAGTTTGTCTTCCCCTTTGAAATTTTGCATAGTGCATGAGGAATTATCAGTAGATTGGGGAAATTCGCTTTGTAAATGTTTAACCACATAAAACAGATAAAAATGTTTCAGATTGCGAAAACTGCCGTAGTGAAAACAAATCATGAGGGGAATGATTTCGGCCTCGGACATGGCAAATGAGCGATGCCTGTGTCGTTTACCGTCATCGGGATGAATTTCAAACTGCGCAAACAAATCTTTTATTTCTTCTGATTTCATTGTGCCTTCGGAACACCAGAAGGCGGATACGGGGCAATGGAACAGGATGCCTCTTGCTTAGCCTAAGTTTTGAGTGAAAACAAAAAAAAATGCCTCTCGCTTTGTCAAAGTTTGGATGAAAACAAAAAACACAGCCATAGCTTTGCCTAAGTTTTCATGAAAACAAAAAAAACGGAAAGCCTGCTTAGCCTAAGGAGGAGAGCAAACCCGTTCATGGTGAACCGTTAAAAAACCGTACCTTTGGATCCACAAACCAATTAAAATTTTTAAATATATAGCGATATGCCAACACCTCCATTCAAGTATCAGGAACCTTTTCCGACGGGAAAGGATACCACAACGTATTATTTGCTTACCAAGGAACATGTATCGGTTACGGAATTTGCGGGGAAGGAAATTCTTCGGGTTGCTCCGGAGGCCTTGACGCTCTTGTCTCGGGTTGCCTTCCACGACGTGTCTTTTTTTCTGCGTACCGAACACCAGGAGCAGGTTGCCGGGATCCTCGCCGATAATCAGGCAAGCGCCAACGATAAATTCGTAGCGCTAACCTTTCTGCGCAATGCCGAAGTATCGGCCAAAGGGAAATTGCCCTTCTGCCAGGATACGGGCACGGCGATCATCCTGGGTAAGAAAGGCCAGGAGGTTTGGACCGAAGGAAACGATTCGGAAGCCCTCTCCCTGGGCGTATACCAAACCTATACGGAAGAAAATCTGCGCTACTCGCAAAACGCCCCCTTGGATATGTACCGGGAAATCAATACCGGATGCAACCTTCCGGCACAAATCGATCTCTATGCCGTGGAAGGAAACGAATACAAATTCCTCTGCATCGCCAAAGGCGGAGGCTCGGCCAACAAAACCTATCTCTACCAGGAAACCAAAGCCTTGCTGACGCCCGAAAAGCTGCTGCCCTTCCTGGTTGAAAAAATGAAAGGGCTGGGCACAGCCGCCTGCCCCCCCTATCATATAGCCTTTGTCATAGGCGGTACCTCGGCCGAAGTCAACCTGAAAACCGTCAAGCTGGCGTCGGCTCATTATTACGATCAGCTGCCTCAAACGGGCAACGAAGGCGGACAGGCCTTCCGCGATGTGGAACTGGAAGACAAGGTGCTGCAAGAGGCCTGTAAGATCGGCCTGGGAGCGCAGTTCGGCGGGAAATACTTCGCCCACGACCTGCGGATCATCCGCCTGCCGCGTCACGGCGCATCCTGCCCGGTGGGTATGGGCGTCTCCTGCTCGGCCGACCGTAATATCAAGGCCAAAATCAACCGGGATGGCGTCTGGATAGAAAAACTCGAAACCAATCCCGCACGCCTGATCCCCGCCGAACTGCGCCGCGCCGGCGAAGGAGAAGCCGTAAGGATCAACCTCAACCAACCCCTGGCAGAAGTGCTGCGGGAACTGGATAAGTATCCGGTATCCACGCGCCTGTCTCTCTCCGGCGTCATCGTGGTGGGACGCGACATCGCCCATGCCAGGCTGAAGGAACGCCTCGACGCCGGACAAGGACTCCCCCAATACCTGAAGGACCATCCCATCTACTACGCCGGGCCGGCCAAAACCCCGGCCGGCATGGCCTCCGGATCTTTCGGCCCCACCACGGCCGGACGCATGGACTCGTACGTGGATCTGTTTCAGGCAAACGGTGGCAGCCTGATTATGATCGCCAAAGGCAACCGCAGCCAGGCCGTGACCGAGGCCTGCAGGAAATACGGCGGTTTCTATCTGGGCAGCATCGGAGGCCCTGCCGCAATCCTGGCCCAGGAGAGTATCCGCCGGGTGGAATGTCTGGAATATCCCGAACTGGGCATGGAGGCTATCTGGAAAATCGAAGTGGTGGATTTCCCCGCGTTTATCCTGGTCGACAACAAAGGGAATGATTTCTTCAAACAACTCTAAGGCAAATGCATCCTAAAGGCATGAAAAGGAAGACAATCTTTGCGGGATGTCTCTTCCAGATCCTTTCCCTTGCGGCAAAGACTACCGCCCCCCCGGTCCCGGGGGCCGAACAGATAGACCTGATCCTGCACCTGGTGGACGGCAAACGGGTCGGGCTGGTAGTCAACCAAACCTCCGTGCTGGGAAACCCGCAGCGAACGCATCTGCTGGATACCCTGCTGGCACGCGGGGTTGAGGTAAGGAAAATCTTCGCCCCCGAACATGGCTTCCGCGGAACAGCTGAGGCCGGGGAATGGGTGAACAGCCACCGCGACGCCTCCACCGGACTGCCCGTGCTTTCCATCTACGGGAAAAACAAAAAGCCCTCGGCAGAACAACTGCGCGGGATCGACCTCCTGATCTTCGACATCCAGGACGTGGGCGTTCGCTTCTATACCTACATCAGCACGATGCACTACGTGATGGAAGCCTGTGCCGAAAACAACAAGGAATGTATCGTCCTGGACCGCCCCAACCCCAACGATTACATAGACGGTCCGATGCGGAAAGAAGGCTTCGAATCGTTCGTAGGCCTCGACCTTATCCCGGTGCTGCATGGCCTCACTGTAGGGGAGTTGGCACAAATGATTAACGGCGAACGATGGCTGAGGACCAACCCCGACCGCTGCAAGCTAAGGGTCGTCCCGCTGAAAAACTGGTCGCACGGCGATCCCTACCTCCTGCCCGTGGCCCCGTCGCCCAACCTGCCCAACCACCGGGCCGTACGCCTTTATCCTTCGCTGGGATGGTTCGAGGCGACCGACGTAAGCATAGGCAGAGGCACGCCTTTCCCTTTCCAGGTGATAGGATACCCGGACAGGAGCTGCGGCGACTTTTCCTTCACACCCCATCCCATGGAAGGCATGGATATGAATCCGTTGCAGAATGGCCGGGCATGTTTCGGCCTGGACCTGAGGGAATATCCCTTTGAGGGAGGACTCACGCTGCGCTTCTTCCTCGACTTCTACCGGAAAACCGGAGGAAAAGCCTCCTTCTTCTCCCGCCCGGAATGGTTCGACCTGCTGGCCGGCAACGACGAACTGCGTAACAGCATTACCTCCGGATTATCGGAACAGGAAATACGCCTTTGCTGGGAAAAAGATCTGAAAGAGTATAAAGTCCTGCGAAGAAAATACCTCCTTTACCCCGATGAACGGTAAGCCTTTCGTAAATAAAGGACTTGAAGCGGGCCTCCTGCTCGCCGTCTTTGCCTCGGCAACGGCGCAAAGTAAGCTGGACAGCATCCAGCAAATAAACGAAGTAACCGTTACGGCCAGGCGACACCGCGAAATAATCGCACCGCAACGACTTGCAGGAGAACAACTCAAGGCCTTGAGCAGTTTCTCCGTAGCCGATGCCATACGCTATTTCTCCGGTATCCAGATCAAAGATTATGGCGGCATCGGCGGACTGAAAACCGTTGACGTGCGCAGCATGGGAACCAATCATACGGGGGTTTTCTACGATGGCATCCGCCTGGGTAATGCCCAAAACGGACAGATAGACCTGGGGAAATTCTCACTCGATAACATCGAAGAAATCTCGCTCTACAACGGTCAAAAAAGCGAAATCTTCCAGCCGGCCAAAGACTTCGGCTCGGCCGGAAGCATTTACCTGCGTACGCGTCGTCCGCAGTTCGCCCCGGAGGAAACGACCCATGTGCAAACCTTCTTCCGCACCGGGTCGTTCGACCTTGTGAATCCTTCCGTGCTCTGGGAACAGAAAATCAACGACCGGGTTGCCGCCTCGTTCAATGCCGAATTCATCCATTCGTCGGGGAAATACCCCTTCCGCTACCGGAAAGTCCTGCACGAAGGGACCGTGGCCTGGGATACCACCGCCGTGCGACACAACGGCGATATTCATTCCCTGCGGCTGGAAGGAGGACTGAACGGCGTCGGCACACAGGGACGATGGCAGGCCAAAGTCTATTTCTACGATTCGGAAAAAGGCATACCGGGGGCAATCGTCAATAACGTATGGAAACGTTCCCAACGGCAGTGGGACAGGAATTTCTTCGCACAAGGTGGATTCCGACAGCAATTCTCCGAACGCTACGACCTACTGGTCAACGCAAAGTATGCCAACGACCGGATGCGTTACCTCAATCCCGATACCACGCTGATGTACCTCGACAACCGCTTTCGCCAACAGGAAGTCTATGTCTCGGCAGCCGGCAAATACGCTGTCCTCCCGAACGTGGACGTAAGCCTTTCCGCCGATTATCAGTGGAACACGCTGGACGCCTCCCTGCGGGATTTCGTATACCCCCGCCGGCATACGGCCCTGGTGGCGACAGCTACGGCTTTTGAATGGCAGGGTTTGAAGGCGCAGGCGAGCCTCCTGGCGACGTTCGTGTTTGAAAACGTAACACGCATACGGCACGACCCCGGCGAATCCTTGCCCGGAGGGCAAACCGGAACGCCCGACAACAAACAGGAATATACCCCTGCCGTATTCCTTTCCTGGCAACCTTTCGGCACAGCCAACACCCTCTCGCCCCTGCAAGTGCGCGCCTTCTACAAACGCATCTTCCGGATGCCTACCTTCAACGATTTATACTACACCGACGCAGGCAACATCGCCCTGCATCCCGAATATACCTCGCAATACAACCTGGGAGTGCACTACGAGAAACCTCTTGGGGAAGGCCTCGTCAACCACATAAGTTTCCGCACGGACGCCTATTACAACGAAGTAACAAACAAGATCATAGCCGTACCCAAAGGCAACGGGCAATACCGCTGGATGATGATGAACATCGGCTATGTAGAGATCCGAGGGATAGACCTTTCCGGACAGGTCGGCTGGCTTTTGCCCGGCAAAATACAAGTGCATACGAGCCTAAGCTACACCTTCCAGCAAGCACAGGACTTCAGCGACCCGACCGACAACGACCCCAAGGCCGGAGGGTATGGCGGACAAATTGCCTACATCCCGTGGCACAACGGCTCGGCCATTGTAAACGCCATGCACGATACCTGGGATTTGAATTACAGTTTCATCTACGTGGGCGAACGCTATCACAACTCGTCCAATATCCGCGAAAACTACGAACGGCCCTGGTACACGCACGACCTGACGATAGGAAAAACATTCCGACACCGGAAACTGAAATGCAGACTAGCAGCAGAAGTAAACAACCTCTTCAACCAATACTACGACGTAGTGCAGAATTATCCCATGCCGGGACGTAATTATAAACTGATTTTGAAAATAGAAATATGAAGATGCTAATAGCCCGTTTTATGCGAGAAGGATGGAAGATGTCTGTCCTGTCTGCGCTTTTTGCCGTGAGTTTCTTTTCCTGCCGCGACGATACGGAAATCTTCGCACCCGAGGAAGAAACCGTCGCACCGCCTGAAGAACCTGCCGACATTCGGGGGTTTTACCTGTTGAACGAAGGGAATATGGGCAGCAATAAATCGACGCTGGATTATTACGACTGCGAAACAGGGATCTATCACCGCAATATCTATGCCGAGGCCAATCCCTCCGTCCCCAAGGAACTGGGCGATGTGGGCAACGATATCGAGATTTACGGCAGCAAGCTCTATGCCGTTATCAACTGCTCCAACAAGGTGGAGGTGATGGAGGCGGCCTCGGCAAAGCGCCTGGGGCAGGTGGACATTCCCAACTGCCGTTACATTCGTTTCCATCAGGGGTATGCCTACGTCACCTCGTACGCCGGGCCGGTGGAACTCAATCCCAATTACGAGCAACGGGGATACGTGGCGCGGGTGGACACGGCGACTTTCCAGGTGCTCGACCGCTGCCTGGTCGGCTTCCAGCCCGATGAGTTGGAAATCGTGGGCAATAAGCTGTATGTGGCCAATTCCGGCGGTTATATGTTTCCGAACTACGAGAGCACGGTCTCGGTCATTGACCTTCCCAGCTTTACCGAGACGAAGCGTATCGAGGTGGCCCGCAACCTGCACCGCCTTTGCGCCGACCGGCACGGCAACCTCTGGGTTACGTCCCGGGGCGATTACTACACGCAGCCTTCCCGCCTGTATTGTGTGGACACGCAGAGCGATGCCCTGGTCGATTCCCTGGATGTGGCCGTGTCCAACTTCTACCTCGACGGCGATTCGCTTTACCTGTACAGCGTGGAATGGAGTTATATTTCGATGAGCAATGTCACCACCTACGGGATTGTCGACGTGGCCCGTGGCGAGATTGTTTCGCGCAACTTCATCACCGACGGGACGGATCGGAAGATCAAAATCCCCTACGGCATCCTGGTGCATCCCTACACCAAAGAGATCTACGTAACGGATGCCGGAAACTACGTCTCCCCCGGCACGCTCTACTGCTTCGACCCAAATGGACGGCAGAAATGGAGCGTACGCACAGGAGATATACCGGCACATTTTGTTTTAGTGGCCACTCCTGCGGGGGCGTCCCGAAAATAAAGGAGATGGAAGCTATGGCTGATAAAGTTTCAGATTCGGAATAAAGACAAAATCCTTTACATTGAGCATATACAACTCGATATGGAGGCAAATGGCCGTAGCGGCGATAAGCGCATCCCCTAAGGATAATTTATGCGACAAACAATAAGTTTTCACAAGTTCGACGGCTATTGCGGACATTTCGGATTGAATGGGCAGGACATTCCAGCTTTTCAAATCATTGCCGATAATCCGCAGTTCATGCTTGTTTTTTGCGCCGTAAAAAAGTTCGATACAGGTAATGTCGGATACGGCCAGACGGGCATTGTCGATACGTTTGATTCGATCGGCTATCTGGGGATTGTTCCGATACGCTTCGATAAGAATATTCGTGTCGCAGAGGATCATGGATTGTCCGGTGTCAATCGTTTGTCAATTCCCCAGGCTTTCAGCCGGAGTTCCCGGGCGTCGATGTCGCGGTTTTCCCACAGGCCGAAGGTGAGCGGAAACTCATCGCCGGAGTTTCCGGGCGCAAACCCGATGGGTTGGAAAGGCTTCACTTCTACCTCAATATTCCAGGTCTTCAGGAGGCCGAGCAGTACATCCATTTTCCGGGCGTCGATGTCGGTTTTAAGAATAAGTTCTGTCATAACATGAATTATATCAATCATTATGGGTTCAAATATACGTAAAAATAAAGCAAGAAAAATGAGTACGCAAAGCACACCAGCTTCCGCCGGCTGCGGCAGCAAATCCTTCGGTATTTTCGCTCTGGCATGGGTGGCGGGGTTTCTCCCGGCAGAGGCTCAGTCGCCTTACATCCATAAGGTGTACGATTACATGCCGGCTCCGGGTCAATTTGTCAACGAGTTGCCCGCCTACGCCTTGGGCGATACGCCGGGGGATATGAATCGCAAGGCGGAGGAATACATCGCCGGGGCGAATCACAACAAGGGCTTGATTACCCTTGGGGGATATGGCGGATACGTGGTTTTCGGTTTCGACCACGAGGTGGAGAACCTCGCCGGCAGATACGACTTCCGCATCCTGGGCAACGCCTTTTATGCCGACAGCAACCCCAATCAAACCGCCTCGCGTGAGGGGGGGAGTTGCGAGCCGGGCATCGTCCTGGTGGCCCGCGACGACAATGGCAACGGCCTCCCCGACGATACCTGGTACGAGTTGGCGGGCAGCGACTACCACCGTTCCACCACCCTTGGGAACTACCGCATTACCTACTACCGCCCCGACGGGAACAAACCCCCCGTGCCCCATCCCACCTACCCCTATCTCAATGATATGGAGTACATTCGCTGGGAGACCAACGGCTACGGAAGCGGATACCTCTATCGCAACACCTTCCACGACCAGTCCTATTATCCGCTTTGGGTTGAGGAGGCTACGCTCACTTTCTCCGGCTCCCGGCTGGCCGACAACTACGTGGACGAGAGCGGCCAGGGCCTCTACTACGTGCAATACGCCTCGCATTGGGGATACGCAGACAACCAGCCCAACCACGATGCGCGTTCGGCCTTCAACATCGAATGGGCCGTGGACGCCGACGGCAAGCCCGTGTCCCTGCCCGGTATTCGTTTCGTCAAGGTCTACACGGCTGTGAACCAGTACTGCGGATGGCTGGGCGAGACCTCCACCGAGATAGCCGGGGCCATCGACCTCCACCTTGCGGGGGGCGATTTGCCGACGCCGGTTTTCGTGAGCGGCATAAGCCTTGACCGCAGTTCGGCCACGCTGAATCCGGGCGAAACGCTCGCCCTGGTCGCCACGCTCGCGCCCGCCGAGGCCACCAACCGGGGGGTTACCTGGGAGAGTCTTGCCCCGGAAATCGCCACCGTCAACGCCGGCCTTGTCACGGCCCTTAGCCCCGGCCTGGCCCGCATTCGGGCCATTGCCAACGACGGTTACTACCTCGCCGAATGTCTGCTGACCGTCTCCAGCCTGTCGCCCGCGCCCGCGCCCGCGCCCGGCGAAATCCCGGTAACGGGCGTCAGCCTCAGCCCCTCAGGGGTGGTGGAGATGCTTCCGGGCGAGATGCGCTTGCTCACGGCCCTGGTTACGCCCGCCGAGGCTACCAACCGGGAGGTTGAATGGTCCTCTTCCTCGCCCCAGGTTGTCGAGGTGACGGTCAACGGCCTGCTGCTGGCCTGCGCCCCGGGCACGGCGACCGTCACGGTGATCACCAACGAGGGCGGATACCGCGCCGACTGTGTCGTGAACGTGGCAAGCAACTCCTCGCCGGCTTCCACCGAGTCTCCTTTGCCGCAGGCGGAGTCTCCTTTGCCGCAGGCGCATTACGCCGACGGCCAGCTTCGTTTGCTTTACCTGGAGGGATACCGCTGTTCGCTCTTTACGCTTAGCGGCCTTAGGATCAGCGACTTTTCTCCCCTTTCTTCCGACGTCCTCCACCCCCTTTCCCTTCCTTCGGGCCTCTACATCCTGCGGGCGCGGAAGCCGGGCAAAGAAAGCCTCTTCAAACTATGGATCGGACAATGACACATTCCCCGGCCCGGAAAAGGGGCTCGTGGACTTGCTGCGAATTCGCAGCCGAGCGGCTGCGAACTTGCAGCCGCCCGACTGCGAATGAGCAGCCGCTCGGATGCGAAATCGCAGCCGCCCGACTGCGAAAGTGCAGCCGCCCGACTGCGAAAGTGCAGCCGCCCGACTGCGAAAGTGCAGCCGCTCGGCTGCGAACTTGCAGCCGCCCGACTGCGAAAGTGCAGCCGCTCGGCTGCGAAAGTGCAGCCGCTCGGCTGCGAAATCGCAGCAAACCGACAACGGGCTTGCAACCGCCCGCTCGCTTCTTGGCCCAGGGCTTTGGCGAAGTACTGAAAAGCTTGGGGAGACGAATCGGAACAGCCACCGGAAGCCTGCTACTACCGGGGCTTGGCCTCTGTCTGCTAACGGGTTGCGCCTCGGTGCGTATCCCCCCTTCGGCGATGGAAGAAATGCCGAAACGCGAATTTCGCGGCGTTTGGATCCAAACGGTTTATCAGCCGGAGTATAAAACCATGACGCCGACCGGGATGAAGGCCGCTTTCGTGCGTAAACTCGACTCGCTGAAAGACTGCCGGATCAATGCGGTGCTCTTTCAGGCGCGCCCCGAGGCCGACGCCTTTTACAAATCAACGCTGGAACCCTGGAGCCGCTTCTTTACCGGACAACAGGGGCTGGCCCCGGCGGGGGAGTTTGACCTGATGCAGTTCCTTATCGAGGAATGTCATAAGCGCAACATGGAGTTTCACGCCTGGCTGAATCCCTACAGGGCCGGGGCCTCCGGCAGCCGGGAGTTTGCCGAAACGCACCTCATCCATCGCGCTCCGACGCGCTTCGTGAGGTACAACAACCAGGTGTTTTTCGATCCGGGACAACCGCAAAACAGGCAGTTTATCGCCGGCGTGGTGGAAGATATTGTCCAACGCTATGACGTGGACGGGATTCACCTGGATGACTACTTTTACCCCTATCCGGTGGCCGGAATGCCCTTCCCCGACGATGCAAGTTTCGCCCTATATGGCTTAAAACAAGGCTATACCGAAGCAACACGGGGAGACTGGCGACGCATGAATGTGAATCTGCTGGTCGAGGAAATCGCGCACACCATACGGACAACAAAACCCTGGGTGAGGTTCGGCGTCAGTCCCTTCGGCATTTATCGGAACAGAAGCAATACGCCCGATGCCTCCGGAAGCGATACCCGGGGTTTGCAGAATTACGACGACCTCTATGCCGATGTCTTGCTCTGGCTGAAACAAGGGTGGATTGATTACAATATCCCGCAACTCTACTGGGAAGTGGGGCATCCGGCTGCCGATTACACCGGGCTGCTTCGTTGGTGGAATGACCATGCCTTCGGACGCCATCTGTATATAGGCCAAGACCTTGACCGTACGCTTAAGGCCAATCAACTGAGCCAGAAAATGCACCAGGGACGACACTCGGCACACGTTGGCGGCAATTGCTTCTGGCCCGCAAACGAAATCCTGAGGAACAACCGCGGTGTGGCCGACAGTTTGAAGCAGCGCTACCATCGTTATGCGGCGCTGCTGCCCGCTTATACTTATTTGCAGGATCGTTTGCCGGAGGAAGTCCGGGATTTGCAGGCAGAATATACCGGGGAAGGGGTTTGGTTGCGTTGGAGGGCGGAAGCGGAAGCCGTCGAGGCCCGTTCGGCACATTACTTTGTGATTTACGGTTTCGCAAAGAACGAAAAGATGGACATGAACAATCCCGCACACATCGAAGGAATCACCGGAAATACCTCCTATTTCCTGTCCAAGGAGAAGCGCAAAGGAACCTTCCGCTACGTGGTGACGGCCGTGGACCGCTTCCACAACGAAAGCGGAAAGGGGACAAGAATCAACATAAAGTTTTAGTAAGCCGCGCCTTGCGGCTTATCTTCTGCCGCTGTTGTTGTTGTTGGCGTTGTTCACGCCTCTGTTGGTGGATGGAGCGGCCGTGGCGGCGGGACGGGTGGCGGCAGGACGGGTAGTGGTGGGACGGGTGGTGGTCCTGTTATTCGCCGGGGGCAGGTTGTAGGTGGGTCTGCTCGTTGTGGCGGGAGTTCCCTGAATGGTCAGTTTTCGGCTTAGCACCCTCCGGGAGGATTCTATGGTGTTGTTTTGATAGTTTTTTACTTCGCACACCAGGATTAGTTGGCAGTTGCTCATCCATGATTTATAGGCTACGGCCCGTTTGTATGCCTGGAATTGGATTAAGTCCGGGGCGCTTTTAAGTACGGCATAAGCGCCGTTTCGGGCTTCCTTTTCTCCGTGCAGGATAATTGCCCGTTGATACATTTGGTATTTATTGGCTCCGCAGACAACGACGGGTTGCAGGCGCAGGGTTTGTCCCTTTCCTGTTCCTTGCAGCACAAGCGTTATGGATACGCTTTCGTACCTGCCCACTTGCAGGTGGTCGATTCTTATATCTGCATCCAGATTCAAGGCTCTTCCTTTCAACTCGGCCTTGTTTAATCGCACGGTAACGTCTCTTTCCTGCGCCAAGACGCCGGGGGCCACCCCCAAGAACAGGACAACGAACAGGATATGGGATAGAATTTTCATAGCTATGTCTTAATTGATGATGTACACTAAAGTAATACCTATTTGAGTGGGGCCGATGTAACTCTTTTGCCAGGGGTTTAAAGGATTACCGTCTGTATTTGTTTCCTTTTTGTTATAAAAACGTCCGTTCACGGAATGGTAATAGTTGGCTTTAACCGCATCTGCTCCCAGGCTTTCGAGGCCTGTGGTGTAGTCGAACTTATAATATTTCAATTGAAGAAATCCCACGCCGAGCGAGAACTCGATATTGAGTTGGGGGGTGAGATACAATTGGTATCCATAGGAGACGCCTGCTCCGTAGGCTGTCCCGTCTACAAACAGGTTTCTCCTTTTGAAGCCGAAAAAAGGTAAGGACATCCGTTCAATATCGAATCCGGCATATACTAAATGTGCACCGAGGTAATGTTCATTGAAACTTTCACGCAACCAGTAGCGAAATTCCGGCTGCACCAAGTAATGTTTCCACGCCTGAGGAACTTTCAAGGACCATCCGTTGTAATTGGCCGACACGTTCACCGAGAATGTCTTGTTGATGGCATATTCCCCTCCTATATTAAGCGTAGCGGTTGCATCGTAAAGCATATTACTTTTTACCGCCACTTTCTGTGAATATACAATTGTAGTTACGAAGAAGTAACATAGAAAACAATAGCATATTTTGTTCATAACAGTCTTGTTGTTTCAACATTAATAATTGCACAAATATAAATGAAATATTCAAGACACAGTGATCTGCCGATTTTTTTTAATAAAACGGAGAAGGAGGCTCATCGTACCACAAACACGCTTGTCGTTTGTTTTTTTATGCCGTCCGTATGATACAACTCTGCAAAAATTATATATATACCTGTCCGCAGAGGTTGCCCTTCAAACGATTTCCCATCCCATAGGATTTCTCCCGATACGCCCGGTGAGGTATGATTCGCCACCTGGGCTACCATCAGGCCGGCGGCATTGTATATATAGATGCGGCACCAGTATCCGGGCGGCAAATGACAGAAGATGTGATAAAGCCCGTCGGCCGTGAGCCTGGGGACGGATACGCCCAAGGAGGTGTCGTCGTTTTCCCTGTCCTTGAATTGAGAGTTCCGGTATCCGGGTGTCCCGTATCCGGCTATGGAAGCGGCCGAGGTCCAATTGTTCGCATCCTGTGTCCCGGCATCGGGGTTGATGCGTTCCAGCGCAACGCCTTTGGCGTCGTTCACCAAGCTTTCGTGCCAATGGGAGGAATAGGTGATTTTATCAATGACGACGCTATCACGCGAACGGAAGAGTACAAGCGTGGAAGAGGTATTGTTTAATACCGGAATCTTTAATTCATATACCGACGCCGGGGATGAAAGCAGGTAAAAAGAAGCGACACCCTCCCGGTCTTTTGTCAGCAAGGCATATCCTTCCCGGTCTATGGGCGAAGCTACCTCGGCCAGAGGATAAGATGCGCCGAAGCTGCCATCCTGTTTCAACACAGTTAGCGAGAGCGATTGAAGCGGGAGTGTGCGACTGGAGCGGTTATAAAGCTCTATATATTCGCTTCCTCCGCTGAATGGATTGGGCAAAAGTTCATTGAACACCACTTCTCCGGGTTCGATATCGGGCAGGGTTTCTTCGGTTTCTCCCGTTTCTTCGGTTTCTTTGGGCGCGGAATTTCGAGAGCCGGGTGTTCCGCCTCTTGCATCTGTAGAGAGATAGATGTTGTTCCCTGATCGTTCCCAGGAGACGCCGGAATGGGCTTTCGGATAATGCAACTCGTCTATCAGTTCTCCTTGTGCATTTTCCAGCTGCAACAGCTTGCCTGCGTTCGACAAAGCGGCCGGAAATTGCGCCATGTCAACCCCTTGTCCGGGTTCATCCACCCGGATGGGTCTGCCTGCCCTGTAAAGGACGGCATATCCTCCGGGCGGGAGCGAGAGGACACCAAGGGTTACTTTTTTCCCGTCGTAAATAAAACGCCATCCGTTCAACTCAACAGATGTTTCCGATGCATTATATAATTCTATGTATTCCGTTTCGGGGAGGTCCCTCAGACCTTTTGGGTCGGCCATCACTTCATTGATAAGCACTTGTCCCGGTTTGCCGGAGGAGGGTGCGGGGAGTTCTTTTTCATACAGGATATCCCAGGCCTGTGCGGCAATTCGTTTACCGTCCAGATCATACAGTCCTGTTATGACGACACCGTATTCGCGCCCGTCTTCCATCGGAACCGGGAAACATACATTGACAACAGCCTGGTTGGGACCGTATTCCAACCTAGCTTGCCCTATGTTCTCGATTTCACAAACGGCCTCGGATATGCGTACAGGTTTGTCGAAAACGAACTGCAATTTGCGTTCATCCAAATCTTCTACCGAAACAACTTCCAGGTTGGCGTATTCGTTGGGTTTGGGCTCGGGCTGTGGTTCGGGTTCCGGTTCGGGAATTTCGGTTATGTCGTGCGTCACTTTCAGATTATCTATAAAGTATTCGCTGACCCTTGTTTTCACATAGCGGCAGGTAATTATCATAAGGGCTTGGGGATTATCGCCCACAGATGACATTTTATAGGATCCTTCTTCGTAAAACCCCTGTTCGCCTTCTTTGCGGGTATAAAGCGTCCATATCCGCCCTTCTTTCAGCGTCAGACGGATGGAAACAAAGGTATAGGGTTCGTCCAGCAACGCTTTTCGTCCGGTAATACGCAATTTGGAATTGTTCTTGGCATCTTTTCCGTAGAGCGAAACCCTGCGCGTATTATTCCCCACCTGTATATAAAGGGTGTCCGAAGCGTATACATAGATACGCAGATTATTGTCGTCGGTAGATTTGAAGTCCAATTTCACATCCATCTCCCAAGTCATATTCTCACGGAAGGACAAGGGCAGGCAAAGGGATGCGCTTCCCGCTTCACCCGCAGGGGAGGTAAACTGTAATTCGCCGGAATCATTGATCCTGAACTTGTGGGTATCCCCTTCCCATGGATTGGCGGAAGTAACCTCCGTTCCGGAAAAAGATTCATGTAACTGGGAGAACAATTGGAGAGGAAACAGGAGCAAGCCTAAGAGTAAGAATTGTTTCATAGATAAGCGGTTTTGTGTTGCTGTTAATAAATATTATTTACCTTTGCGCTTCATTTTTTTATCGCATTGAGCGGTGCAAATATAGAGTAAACTTATTAACGAAACAAAATTAACGTTCAAAATGAAAGTTGCAATTGTTGGTGTAAGCGGAGCCGTGGGACAGGAATTCCTGCGTGTGCTTGATGAGAGAAATTTCCCCGTAGATGAATTGGCGCTTTTCGGTTCGTCCCGTAGCGCCGGACATGTTTATACATTCCGTGGTAAGCAATATAGAGCGAAAGAATTGAAAGACAACGACGACTTTAAAGGTATTCATATTGCTTTTGTATCTGCCGGAGGAACGACTTCGCTTGCTTTTGCCGAAACGATTACCCGGCATGGGGCCGTTATGATAGACAACTCGAGCGCTTTCCGCATGGACAACGATGTACCCTTAGTGGTGCCCGAAGTAAATGCGGAAGATGCCTTAAGGCGTCCGCGCGGTATTATTGCCAATCCGAATTGTTCTACTATCCAGATGGTTGTTGCCCTGAAACCCATCGAGCGTCTCTCCCATATCAAACGCATACACGTAGCAACCTACCAGGCCTCCAGCGGAGCCGGGGCTACGGCTATGGCTGAGTTGGTCAAACAATACGAACAGATTCAAAAAGGCGAAACACCTACCGTGGAAAAGTTTGCCTATCAGTTGGCATACAACCTGATTCCTCATATCGACCTGTTTACCGACAACGATTATACAAAGGAAGAAATGAAAATGCACAACGAAACCCGCAAAATCATGCATTCCGACGTGGCCGTGAGTGCAACCTGCGTTCGCGTACCGGTGATTCGTTCGCATAGCGAAGCCACGTGGATAGAAACCGAACGCCCCGTCAGCGTAGAAGAAGCACGCCGGGCTTTTGCCGAAGCTGAAGGAATTGTTTTGCAGGACGATCCCTCGTGCAAGGAATACCCTATGCCTTTGTTCGTTGCAGGCAAAGACCCAGTGTATGTAGGCCGTATCCGCAAAGACATTGCCCATCCGAATGGGTTGACCTTCTGGACAGTAAGCGACCAGATCAAAAAGGGCGCCGCTCTCAATGCCGTCCAGATTGCCGAATACTTGGCGAGAGTAAAGAACATTTGATTCGGTCCTGCAACCGCAGGCCTTAGCCGAGGGGGGGAGATGCTGGAATATTTCGGAGTTATAACGGGTTTGCTTTATCTTTTCTTTGAGATAAAGCAACATCGTGCGATGTGGGTCGTAGGAATCCTTTCGTCGCTGGTCTATGTGTATGTATTTTTCCTTGCGAAAGTGTATGCCACCATGGGCTTGAATCTTTATAATGTATGTATCGGCATCTATGGCCTTTGGCAATGGAGCCTCAAAAAGCAGCGGGCAAACGGGCAAACGGTTTCCCGCCATGTGATTCTCTACAAGCATCTCACCTGGCGAGGTGTGGGTGTTCTCTCTTCTGTGCTTGTCCTTATCTACGCATTTATTTTTTATGGGTTGAGTCATTATACCGATTCGCCTGTTCCGGTATGGGATTCTGTGGTTACAACCATTGGAATCGTGGCGACCTGGATGTTAGCGCGCCGGATTATTGAACACTGGATATGCTGGATTGTGGCCGACCTCTTGTCTATCTATATTTATTACAGACTGGCGTTATACCCCACCCTGTTTCTTTATTTTTGCTATACCGTGCTTGCTTTTGCAGGATATTATGTATGGAAAACCAAAGGGATAAAAGGAGATGGAAACGTTTTATAACACCGTTATCGTAGCGAACGGAAGTTTCCCCGTTCTGCCGGCAGCTTTGGAACGGCTGGATAAGGCTTCCGTCATTATTGCCTGCGATGGAGCCGTTCAATTACTTCATCAAAGGGGAATTGCCCCAACGGCTATTGTGGGCGATTTGGACAGTATTCCCGATGCTTTGCGTCGGCATTATGCCGACCGTCTTTACGGCGAAACGGAACAGGAAACCAATGATCTGACAAAAGCCGTACACTTTGCCTGCGATTCGGGACAAACCGATGTACTGATACTTGGCGCCACCGGTATCCGCGAAGACCATACCATTGCCAATGTATCTCTTTTACTGGATTATGCCCGTTTGTTGCACCGGATTGAGATGCTGAGCGATTACGGCCTTTTCACTCCCATACTTTCCGGGGCCACCCTTTCCAGTGTGAGAGGACAGCAAATATCTATTTTTTCGCCTCATCCGGGGGTGGAGATTCTTGATACGGAAGGTTTGCGCTGGCCTATTCGGCGAAGGATTTTTACTTCTTGGTGGCAAGGCAGTTTGAATGAAGCTTTGGGTGATACGTTCACCCTGTGGCTTTCGGGTGGAGGTGTGATTGTTTATCGACAGCATCCGGCAGGCTGAAGTTCTTTCCCTGTTCATCGCCCTCCATTGCTTTTTCAACAATCAGGTTGATTTGGTCAATCACCTCGCTATATTCCTCGTCTCCATTGTAAACGATCATGGCGTTGATAAAGTCGATGCTTTCCATGTAAACCGTCTCCATCTGCTTGCGGACTTCCATTCTTTTGCGGGTAATAAATTTACCATCCATCTCATTTTTGTGTGCTTTAATGAGTTCGGAAAAGCTCCAGTTGGAGCGGTTTAATTCGGTAACGATGTCGATAAAATCCGTAGAAGAAAGATCCTCTATGGAGAACTTTTCGGTAAGTTCTGTTATAAACTTATCCAGCAGATGGGTTTTTTCGCCGGCGGGCAAATCAAGAAGTTTCTCGTATGCCGTGAAGATGTCGTTTATTTTTTTTCCTATCTTCCGGTTGTGCGAATCGGGGTGATCGAGCAGTTCTTTTGTTTTTTCGTACGTTCTTTTACAGAGCGTATCTCTACATTCGTTTTCTATGGCTATCTGTGTTGCCAGCAAGCTTTTCGGCGTAGGTTTCATTACTTCGCCGTAGGCCGTGACCGCATTCCGGTAGATTTGCAGAACCGGTTGGATTTTTTTGTCTTCTATCAGCTGTATCCATTCGTATACATTTTCGAAGAACCGGAGCGCATGTTGTTGTTCTATCCTGCGCAAATAAATCTTTCTAATCTGTTTCATAGTATTCTAAATCTGTTTTAAATAGGTGATTAATATTGGCGATTAATTCTGTATATAGAACAAAGTAAAACAAAAAATAGTTTAGCCTCCGCTCTTTTTTTGCAGAACTTCTTGCAGGGGGCCGAAACAATGGGTCGAACGTAGCAACAACGCCTTTGGCACAAGTGGTAGAGGGCCACGGCTACGCCCGCATCACACAGCTTTTTTAACGATGAACGGTTAATTCGCGGCGCGTCTTCCGATTTATTTTTGTAATTCCCTTCACCGACCGTTCGGTGAAGGGAATTATTTTTTTTATTTTTCCTGTCGACGCCTCGGCAAGAGATTTATTTGAATCTATTGAACGCCGAGTAGCTCGGAACGAAATTATTGCTGTAGATTTCTTCCCACAGAGTTCGGTAATTTTTTTTTTTGAGATCATCCCAACGAGGCGGGGACGAATTTTTTTTCGCGAAATTTTGCTGACAGGACCCCCTGCAGCAGCCCGCCACAAAAAAACACCCTACCGAGGCAGGATGGCGGACAAAAACAACTGCCCGCCCTTGCTGGAAAGCAAAGACGGGCAGCAGCCTAGGTCTTCCCCAACGAACCGTTAACTCTTAATCGCGAAGATAACGCATGATGTTGGCCGGGGAGCGTTCGGCAAGGAGTTCTCGTTTCATAAAGTCCATATAGGGCGACACGTGACGGAAGAATTTATAATAACCGCGGCAGAGGTAATTTAGGCCTTTTTCTCCCGTTGCGGTTTGGTCGATGCGGTTTTTGGGACATTCGCCGTGGCAGGCAAACAGGTAGGCACATTCGAGGCATTGCCGGGGTAAAGTCTCGCGCTTGTCGGCGCCGAAACGCAGTTGTCGATCCGAATACATCATCTCCGTCAGCGTATGGGTGGAAAGGTTGCCCAGTTTGTGGGAAGGGAATACATAATGGTCGCAGGAATAAACGTCGCCGTTGAACTCCATCACCCCGGCATGACCGCAGGTTTCGGCCAGGGAACATACCCCCGGAGGAAGATGCATCCAGTTGGCCAAGGTTGCGTCGAAGTATTGAACAAAATAAGTCCCAACGTCCTTGCGCACCCATTCGTCAAAAAGGGCTATCAGGAAATCACCCCACTTCTCAGCGGGCACGTTCCAAGGCGCCGGCGCCCCGTGCAAAGTCTCCACAATGGGAGTAAACTGAATGAAATGCGCCCCCAAGCGCTTAAAGAAATGATAAAACTCCAACGGATAGGCTACATTGTAGTCGTTCACCACCCCCATCACATTGAACTCCACGCCGTGCTTCTTCAATAATTCCACCCCGCGCATCACCCCGGAGAAGCTGGGCCGGCCATCGCGCATGAGGCGGTAACGGTTGTGCATGTGTTCGTTTCCGTCGATGGAAATCCCCACCAGGAAACGGTTCTCGGCCAGGAAACGGCACCAGTCCACATTCAGGAGGGTGCCGTTGGTTTGTATGCTGTTGTCTATCCTCTTGCCGCGCCCGTACTTCTTCTGCCACTGCAAGGCCTTTCGGTAAAATTCAATGGGACGCATTAGCGGCTCGCCCCCATGCCAAGTAAACAGCACCTCGGAAGCGGTCTGGGCGCTGAGGTATTCCACAATGAAGCGCTCCAGAAGTTCGTCGCTCATGACAAAGCGCTCCCCAGGGCCGTACAGGGCGCGTTTTTCCATGTAATAACAATAGTTGCAGCGGAGGTTGCAGGTGGCGCCCACGGGTTTGAGCATCACATATAAGGGTCGGGCAAAGGGGGTGGCCGGGGGCTTATTCATGGGTCGTCCTTCCTATGGGTCGACGCTTGCTCCCGCTTCGGTTCGTAAGGTTGTCCCCCAAATCCTCCCTGGCCTCCTCCACCCAAAGCATCAGGCGCTCCAGGACGTCGGGATAAAGCGCCTTTACATCGTAGCTCTCCCCGGGATCCCGGCGGAGGTCATAGAGCGAAAGGTCGATGTCCTGTTCTGCTGTCGGGCCGGGGAAGCCGTCGTTGCCCGGGGCAAGGTAGAGGCGGTGCCGGTGCGGAAGGACCAGCTTGAAACGTTCGTCGCGGACGGCCTCCAGGTCGTTCTCCTCGAAATAATAAAAGAAATGCGTGCGGGGCGGAGGCACGGAATCGCCCCCCAGCAGCAAGGGGAGGAGGTTCACGCCGTCTATCTTTTTCGTCGGCAACGGCGCCCCGGACACAGCCGCCAGGGTAGGCAAAAGGTCGATGGCCGAAGCCAGGCGGTTGCAAACGCTTCCCTCGGGGACAACACCCTTCCAGCGCACGATGCAAGGCACGCGCTGTCCGCCCTCAAAGGTCGTGGCCTTGCCCTCGCGCAACCCCCCGCTGCTCCCGGCATGGTTGCCGAAGTTGGCCCAGGGACCGTTGTCGGAGGTGAAAATAACGAGGGTATTCTCCTCCAGCCCCAACTCCTTCAGCACGTTCATCACCTCCCCAAGGCTCCAGTCTATTTCCATCATCACATCGCCGTACAAACCCTGCCGGCTCTTCCCCCTGAACCCTTCCGATACGGCCAGGGGAACATGCGGCATGGAATGAGCCATGTAGAGGAAAAAGGGACGGTGGCGGTTCTCTTTCATGAACCGTACGGCCCTTTCGGTATACAGGGTGGTGAGCTCCCCCTGATCGGCAAGGGTCCACAACTCCCGCCGTGTTTCGTTCCCGTCCATAAGGGGCAGAGGAGGGTGACGGAGCTTGCTGGGCAAGTTCGATTCCGGCCTCACGCGGTTGCCCGCATAGTCCACCGGCCACATATCGTTGGAGTAGGGCAAACCCAGGTAATCGTCGAAGCCGTTTTGCAACGGAAGGAAAGGAAAGCGGTCGCCCAGATGCCATTTGCCCGTAATGCCGCATCGGTATCCTTTCCCCTTAAGCACTTCCGCAAGGGTTTCTTCCTCGGGATGAATCCCCGTAGCGGAACGCGGAGAAAGGGCGCCGCGAAAGCCGATGCGGTTGGGGTAACATCCCGTCAGCAGGCCGGCACGCGAGGCGCTGCTGATGGGTTGGGCGGAATAAAAATGGGAAAAAAACATCCCTTCCGCAGCCAGCCGGTTGATATGCGGGGTTTCGTAGCCTATGGCCCCGGTAATACCCAGGTCGCCATAGCCCATATCATCCAAAAAGAACAGCACAATGTTGGGAGGCGTCTGTGCGCAAAGCCCTTCGCCACTCCAAAGGGCTCCTCCTAGGAGCAGAAATTGCAGTTGGTTTCTCATGCTTCTTACAGGTATTTGTTCGGTCATCTCCCTTCGCCTCAATAATTCCTCTGGTTCCGGTGGTCGTTGTGCGGGCGCTCGGTCCGTTTAAGCGGGATGCTCAGTCCGTCGGTCTCCTCCAGCCAGTTATAGAGGTCGTGATTCAACTGCCGGATAAGCTCCTGATGCTCGGGAGCGGCAATGAGGTTCTGCATCTCGGCCGGATCGTTCTGCAGATCGTAGAACTCGTTCGTATCCCATACGCCGTGGTAGCGGATGTACTTGTAACGGTCCGTGCGCACGCCATGCATGGTAGGCGTTTGCGGGAACTCGTGCTCCCAGTAGTATTCGTAGAAAATACGGCTGCGCCAGGCCGTCTCCTCCCCCCGCAAAAGCGGAAGGAAGGAATAACCCGCCATCTGAGGCGCTTTCTCCACCCCCAGGTAATCTAGAATGGTGGGGGCAATGTCGACGTTCTGCACCAAAGACGTTATCACCCGTCCGCCCTCAAACAAGCCGGGAGCATAGGCCAGCATCGGCACCCGCACGGATTCTTCGTAAAACTGCCGTTTGTCTATCAACCCGTGCTCCCCCCAGGCAAAGCCGTTGTCGCCCATGTAAATCACCAGGGTATGCTTCTCCAGGCCGTTCGCCTTCAGGTAATCGAGCACCGCCCCGATGCTCTCGTCCACCGATCGCAAGGTTTCGCAATAGTTCCGCACCTGCACGTCCCAGGGACGTCCGTGGTAAGAATAATCCACGCCATGCCAACTCTCGCGTTGGTTCTTCACCCAGTCGGGCATCATCGCTTCGCCATAATAAGCTTTCCCCGAAGCCGCCTTTCCCGTTTGGGGGTCGATGGAAGGCAAGGCGGTCAATCCGTATTCGGGCGTGCGGAACGAAGACGGAAGCACAATCTCCTTGTCGGCATAACTCCCCTTATGACGCGGAGCGGCGGCAAAGTTATCGTGCACCCCCTTATGCGAGAGGTAAACAAAGAAGGGCTTTTGCTCCGATTGCTGCTTTCGGATAAAGTCCAGGGCATGATCGGTCAGCAGGTCGGTAACGTAGGTGCTGTCTGTGTATTCCACCCACTGCCCGTTGGTATTGATGCGCGGGTTGTAGTATTCGCCCTGCCCACGGAATCCTTCCCAATGGTCAAAGCCCGGCTGAGGACTGCCCGAATCGTTGCCCATGTGCCATTTGCCGAAAAAAGCAGTCCGGTAACCCGCCTTTTGCAGGTATTCGGGGAAGAACGTAAGTCCGGGAGACAAAGGCGAGGAATTATCCACCACCTTATGCCCGTGGGAATACATCCCCGTAAGGATAGACGCCCGGCTGGGCGAAGAAAGCGAAGTCGTAACAAAGGCATTGCGCACATGCGCTCCCTCCCGGGCCATCCGGTCCATATGCGGCGTCTCCAGCCAGGGAACCCGACCCATAAAACCCATGTAGTCGTAACGGTGATCGTCCGAGAGGATAAAAACGACGTTCAAGGGCTTTGGCGCCTCGGCATAACATCCCGTCACGCCCAGCGAAAGTATAAGCGGGGAAATCTGTATTGTTTTCATGTCTGTATATCTTAATGTATGCATTAGTTCCATCCGGGGTTTTGGGTTAATTCGGGATTCAGGTCCAACTCCCGTTGCGGAATGGGCATCAGCGTCATATAATCCTTTATATTGGCGGCAATGTCCGTCTTGTTCTTCTCGGCCACCCCGGCCTCATAGGCGCTGTGCTCTTTCATCCGCCGGATAAACGTCCCGCTACGCACCAGGTCGAACCAGCGATGTCCTTCGATGGGAAACTCCAGCCGTCGCTCGTCCAGAATCTTTTGCCGAAACTCCTCCTTACCCAATGCGCTGAAGTTGGCCGACGAATCCCCGAAGGCGCGTTCGCGTATGCGGTTCAGCACCTCATGCGCTTTGGGCGATTCGTCTTCTTCGTTCAACGCCTCGGCATACATCAAAAGGGCGTCGGCATAACGAATGATGTGCATATTGATGTCGCACTGATCCACAGCAACCAGTCCGTCTATCCAGTATTTCCCGAACAAGGGGATGCTCGACAGGACGTTGGCGTTTTCTATCAGGCTGAAGAACTCGTAGCGGAGGTTGGTGGCCCGCCTTTTGTCGTTTTCGTCGAACACATCCCACAACTCCTTTGTAGGTATATCGGCCTCGTTCGAGCTGGCCACGCCGATGTTGCCTCCCGGCACCGAATACTTCGGGCCGGCCAAGCCCATCTCGCTGTTGCTCGGCAGGGGAGGCTTCTTGTACTCGATATAGAAAACCGCTTCGATACCGGCCTCGGTTTCCGTGTTCCAGTTGGCCGCATACTCCGAGTGCAGGCCATATCCGTATTCGGATTCATGTTCCACCACTTCGGCCAGTTTGTTTTTCGCTGCCGCAAAATTGCCTTGGGTGAGATAAACCTTACCCAGGAGGATTTTGGCCGCACCCCTTGTGGCCCGCCCTTCCTCGTTTGCTGCATATTGCGAACGCAGGGGCAAAACCGTTTCGGCCTCCTGCAGGTCTTGAATGATCTGTTCGTATACCTGATCCTTCGAAATACGTGGTCCCATGGCGTCGTCAATGGATTCCAGGCGGGTAACCAAGGGCACATCGCCGAAGAATCGCACCAAATTGAAATAATACAGTGCACGCAGGAAACGAACCTCGGCTATCAGGCGAGACTGCAGGCCGGCATCCATGGTGACGTTCGGGATGTTATTGATAGCCGCATTGGCCTTCATGATCCCGGCGTAGCAATTGTTCCACATATCCCGTATGAAGGTATTCTCGGCGTTGTAACGCATAAACTCCAGGTCCTGCAAAAAGGCGTTAGGCATACCCAATCCGTTCTTCATCACATCCGTGGGCAGCTCCGCCAGGTTATACATCAGCCGGTTGTAGAGGCTTCCCAATTGCTGGTAGGTGGCGCTCACGGCCGCTTCGGCGTCTTGTCGGCTGCTGTAAAAATTATTGATGACCAGTCTGTCGGTCGGGTTTTCCTCCAGAAAGGAAGCGCATCCGCTGCCAAGAAGTATCCAGGCAAGGGCAAATACACAGGTATATAAACTCATTGTTTTCATAACGTCGTTGTCTGTTTTTCGGTTCATTTAATGTCTAATTTTATTCCCAGCATAAAGGTTCGCGATTGGGGATACCCGCCAAAGTCTTCCCCCGATTCCAGCGTGGAAGCGCCGCGATAACTCACCTCCGGATCGTATCCCCGGTAGCTTGTCCAGGTAAGAAGATTCTGTGCCGTGAGGTAGATGCGCAGGCCCTGTACATGTTTTGTTTTCAGGCCCGGAAATCCATACGACAAAGATAGGGTTTTGAGCTTCAGATACGAACCGTCTTCAATGAAACGGTCGCTTATCAAAACATTGCGGTTGGTGCTCGCCTTGGGATAGATGTTACTGGGGTTGGCGGGTGTCCAGCGGTTGAGTAGTTCCTTGTAGGCGTTCTGTCCGCCGGTGGGCGTTTCCAGCTCCACGGCGTTGTAGTTGAAGATCTCGTTCCCGTAGGTATACTGGAAAAATACGTTCACCTCCACACCCTTGTAGGCAAAGTTGTTGGTCAGTCCCCCGAAAAAGTCGGGATTGGCGTCGCCCAGTATCTCCCGGTCGTTGCTTGCATCTACCTTCCCGTCTCCATTCAAGTCTTTGTATCTGCGCAGCCCCACGCCGATAGGCGATGCCGAAGCCGTTTGTTGTTTGGTCTCCTCCTCATTCTGGAAGATCCCGTCGAAACGGTATCCGTAGAAAACGCCCACGGGCTCTCCCACAATCAGGCGTCGCACCGATCCGGTTTTCAGATGCCCGTCGCTCTCGTCCATCTCCTTGTATTCTTCTCCGCCAAGTTCCAACACCTTATTGCGGTTGAAAGAAATATTAAAGGCCGTATTCCACCGGAACAGACCGTTCAGGTTGTCGCTTTCCACGGAAAACTCATAGCCCTTGTTCTCCAGGCTTCCGATATTCTTAAGCATGGTTTGATAACCGGACACGCCGGGGATGGCAACGTCGTACAACAGGTCGGTGGTTTCCTTCCGATAATAGTCGGCCGTAAGGCGCAAACGGTTGTCCAACAATCCGACGTCTACCCCTATATCCAACTGCCCGGTACGCTCCCAGCGCAAGTCGGGATTCGGGATCTTGTTGGGGAAAAACCCCGACACCAACTGGTTGCCGATAACCCAGGTGTTACTCCCCAAAGTGGCCAGCGAACCGTAAACGCCTATCTCCGTATTCCCCGTAAAACCGTAGCTCCCGCGAAGCTTCAGGTTGGGCAATACCTCTTTCAGCTGCTGCATGAAAACCTCCTCTGATAAACGCCATCCGGCCGAGGCCGAAGGGAAAAAACCATACTTGTTGTTCGCTCCGAAGCGTGACGAGCCGTCGATACGTGCGTTGACGGAAAACAAATAGCGGTTCTTCAACGTATAATTAATGCGTGCAAGGTAAGACATCAGCCCCCATTGCACATTCTCCGATTCCGGCATGTTGTATACCGAGCCGGCCCCCAGGTTGTTCTCCTGCATCACATTGTTTACAAAGTTGGAGGAACTTGCATAAACCATCTCGGCATTGTTGCGCTGCATGGTGAACCCGCCCAATACGTTCAAGGCATGATCCCGGGCGATGGTTCGGCTCCAGGTTAGCGTATTTTCGTTCAACCAATTGATGGTTTTCCTCACACGAATCTCCCCCTTGGACATCCCGTTGGCCTGATAGATGGTAGAAGGCGTATACATATTGGCCTTGTTGTACATCACGTCGGTACCCAGCGAGACCTTCAGGTTCAGATCCTTGATCACCTCCCATTGCACGTATATATCGCCCAGCAGACGCGAAGCGGCGTTGTTGAACTTCCGTTCCATAGCCGTTGCCACGGGGTTGGGCACCAGGGTTCCCGGCGTATTCACCTGGGTATATATTCCGTTCGCTTCGTCCGAATAAATGGGTTGGATGGGATTCATTTTCAAAGCTCCCGTTATGGTTCCTCCTTCGCCCCCGGTTTCCGTAGGCACGGAATTGTTGATGGTGTGACTGGCCGAGAGGTGCGTCCCCACCGTAAAGTTTGGAAATACATGCCGGTCGAAGTTCAGGCGGGAAGAATACCGCGTAAAATCGGAATGAATCAGGATGCCCG
Source organism: Tannerellaceae bacterium (assembly GCA_031278605.1). Taxonomy (GTDB): domain Bacteria; phylum Bacteroidota; class Bacteroidia; order Bacteroidales; family Tannerellaceae; genus DFXE01. The sequence continues at coordinate 163 of JAITKB010000003.1, read as the reverse complement.
TTTGATTAAAATATGCGCCGGAAATGGCGTACTGCGTCTTCTCGTCGCCACCGGAAAAAGCCAGTTGATAGTTCTGAGAAATACCGGTGCGAAACACCTCGTCCTGCCAGTCGGTACCCTTTCCCATCCGGGCAATATCCGCCAGCGCCTCACTGCTGTAATA
>JAITKB010000119.1 GCA_031278605.1 Tannerellaceae bacterium | reverse complement strand
ATAGTACTTTTCTTTGTTGGTAAATAAACAAAATATAAAATTTCAACAAAGATAACAGCAGTTTTGACATTTAACCATCTCTCCTGCATTTTTAACTATAATTCTCTAAAAGCCTTCGGCCGGTGTGGCCAGGGAGCGTTTCAAGGATTGTAGGCCAGCTCCATTCCGCGAACGTTATTGTCTATCTGTCCATCGTCGTAAACGAGCTGCCCGTTGACAAAGGTTTTCCATACCTTATGGCTGAAACATTGGCCTTCAAAAGGAGACCAGCCACACTGGTAAAGGATATTCTGCGGAGATACCGTCCAGGGGGTGTTGGGGGCGATTAATACAAGATCGGCATAATAACCGGGACGGATATAGCCGCGGCGATCTATGCGGAAGAGTTCCGCCGGGTGATGCGCCGTCTTTTCCACTACTTTCTCGTAAGTGAAAATACCCATAGAGGCCATTTCGAGCAGGGCAACCAGCGAATGTTGCACCAAGGGGCCGCCCGAAGCCGCCCGAAGACAGTCCCCTTCTTTCTCAACGGGGAGGTGAGGGGCATGGTCGGTTGCCACAACGTCGATGAGATTCCGGTTTACGGCCTCGCGCAAGGCCCGGCGGTCGTGGACGGTTTTGATGGAAGGATTCCATTTGATGCGATTGCCCAACCGAGGGTAATCTTCCTCACTGAACCACAGGTGGTGTATGCAGGCTTCGGCCGTGATTTGCTTCTCCCGCAAAGGCTTCTTTCCCTCCAGCAAGGCTAATTCCCTGGCAGTGGAGAGGTGCAGTATGTGCAGGCGCGTCCCCAAGCGTACGGCCCGCTCTACCGCCTCGGACGAAGACGCATAGCAGGCTTCCGCACTGCGTATGAGGGAGTGGAAAGAGGCATCCGGGGAGTTCCCGTTCTGCTGCATATAATACCCGGTATTGCGGCGGATGATCTCCTCCTTCTCCGCATGGACGGCAACCAGCAAACCGGCATCCCCGAAAATGCACTCCAGACTCTCCGGATTATCCACCAACATATTGCCTGTGGAAGAACCCAGAAACAACTTTAAACCAGGCACGCGCCGGGGATTCAGTCTGCGTATCTCGTTCATATTCTCGTTGGTCCCGCCAAAGAAGAAAGAATAGTTGGCTAAGGAGGTCGCAGCGGCCCGTTCCAACTTCCATTCCAGACGATCGAGGCTTGTAGTGGGCGGACTGGTGTTGGGCATATCCATAAAAGAGGTTATCCCCCCGGCCACGGCGGCCCTGCTCTCCGTGGCGATACAGCCTTTGTGCGTAAGTCCGGGTTCGCGGAAATGCACCTGGTCGTCAATCACTCCCGGCAACAGCCACTTACCCCCGGCATCAATCGCCGGCCCGGTATAAGTTAAAACATACGGCTCCCGGTAAACCTCCGCAATCTTGTCCCCTTCAATCCGAACGGCGCCTCTGAAGGAGTATCCTTCGTTGATAATGCGGGCATTGTGTATTAATATAGATCCCATTTGTACAGCTTATTCATCGTGCGATATTACGAAAAAAAAGTCATACTTTTGCGCCAAAACCCTAAGCTACAAAAAGGATTATGGAATATATTCAATACATTATCGACTTTATTTTACACATAGACGTGCACCTTGCGGAGCTGATTTCGCTATACGGTGTGTGGGTGTACGGCATTTTATTTGTCATTATATTTTGCGAAACAGGCTTGGTGGTCACCCCCTTTCTGCCGGGTGATTCCTTGTTGTTTGTGGCCGGCGCCCTGGCTTCCCTTCCTGCGAATCACATCAATGTACACCTGATTGTACTTGCCCTGATTCTTGCAGCCATCCTGGGCGATGCGGCCAACTATGCCGTTGGTCGCTTCTTCGGGGAGAAACTGTTCAGCAATCCCCGGTCAAAGATATTCAGGCAGAGTTACCTGGTAAAAACGCACGACTTTTTCGAGAAGTACGGAGGGAAAACCATTATCCTTGCCCGTTTCGTCCCGATTATCCGCACGTTCGCCCCCTTCGTGGCCGGCATGGGGCGCATGAGCTATCGGCGGTTCGCCTCTTTCAATGTGACGGGGGGAATCGTGTGGGTCGCCCTAATTACATACGCCGGATATTTCTTCGGGCGCATGGAGTTTGTGCAAAAGAATCTCGAAATCCTGCTTATCCTTATTATCCTCATCTCGCTCCTGCCCGGCATCGTTGAAGTGATACGGGCAAAGTACTTCAAGCGCTGAGATTTATTTACGGGAAAACCAATACAAAGGTTGTTTCCTTCGCATGATTCTTCAACGTGATACTCCCATCCGAAAGGCGCATGACCTGCCGGGAGAAGAAAGGCACAAAGATGTGTTCCGTTTCCTCCGCAGGAATAAGAGGCCCGTTATTACTTATTTCAACAACAACGGTTTCTTCTTCGTCGCAATAAGCCCTTAGCTCGATCCGACCGTCTGCCGCTTCGGGGCCAATGGCCTGCATGGCATTCTTCAGCAGATTTCCGGAGGTAGAACAGCGTGGGGCGAGGCGTGGAGATCTGAGTGAATTTCCGGTAGGATTCCACAAAGGAAATGAGGTCATTCCCGGTTGTAGCGATCGCTTCCCAATCGTCCAGCAGGCCGCTGTGCGCTTCGCCGCAGGTGGAAAGCAGGGTATCGGAAAGGGAGGTAATGGGCGTGACGGCATTCATGATTTCGTGTGTCAATACGCAGGTGAGAGGTATCCAGGAATCAATTTCCTTATTTTCCAACTCGTTGTTGATGTCGTTGATGACAAGTATGCGTACGTGTTTGTCGCGCAAGGTCATCTCCGAAACGCGAACCGAGAGATGCACTGTGCCGCGTTCATTCACGAGTGATACCTGATGGTGGCCGGTGTGGATATAGGTGAATAACTCTTCCATGTCGCTGCCCAGGCGACGGAGCGCCTCGTTGTTGCTCTGGTATATGTATCCGCTGTCGTCGACAACGATGATACCGGTGTTCACACTGTCCAATATCAACTCGTAGTATTTCTCCTTTTGCACCACATCCGCCTGCGCTCGGAAGAGAATCCGGATGATACGGTTCAGTGAAATGTTCACCATCCGGTCGCTCGAAGAGCAACCTTCTTCCGCATAACGGAAAGCATGGTCGGCATTTTCGATGGCGTCGAACATAAAGGCCACCTTCCGAGCATTGCGTTTAAACAGGTCGGAAACCGACTTCAACACCCAACCACAGCCTGCAAGCGACACCGCAAGCCACCTCCATTGCTGCGCAAAGGCAAAAGAGAGGTAGCGACAACCGCAAGCAAAACCGTCAAGAAAAGCCGGAAGGCAAGGCTGTTGTATAATCCCCCAAGGGTATCACAGTTCGTAACGTTTAATCTTATTATATAATGTCTGGCGCGAAATACCCAGTTGGGCGGCCACGAGCGAGAGCTTGCCGTTGTGCTTATCCATCGCATGTTTTATCATCTTATATTCATCTCTTCGAGTGTAGCGACTTCCTTCAGCGGTGGCGTTTTCCTCCTGGTGGCGAAATGAAAAAGAGTAGCCTCCAGCGTATGCTGAAGCTCGCGGATATTGCCCGGCCAAGATTGAGCCTTCAGTTTTTCTCCAGTCTTCAGGCCCAGTTGCAAATCCGGTTTGCCGTAAACGGCGGCATAGCGTTTAAGGAACCGCTCGGCCAGCGGGAGGAGGTCCTCCGGGTGTTCGCGCAGAGGCGGGATCTCTACGTGGATGGTATTGATCCGGTACAGGAGAGCTTCCCGGAAAAGCGCCCTGCTAACCATGTCCTCCAAGCACTTATTGGTGGCTGAGATGAGGCGAATGTTTACAGGCCACCGGAGTATTGCTCCCTGCCCGCACGATGCTGCGGTTTTGCAAGGCCGCAAGCAATTTGGCCTGCAGATGGAAAGAAAGATTGCCTATTTCGTCCAGAAACAAAGTTCCCCGGTGAGCCGCTTCGAACTTACCGGGCCGATCCGAACGTGCGTCGGTGAAAGCGCCTTTCACGTGCCCGAACAGTTCACTCTCAAACAAGGTCTCCGTGATAGCTCCCAGATCCACAGCCACCAGGGGCGCATCCCTCCGGTTGGATAGCGCATGAATCTCGCGCGCCAGCATCTCCTTCCCCGTCCCATTCTCTCCGGTGAGGAGCACATTGGCATCCGTGCGGGCTACTTTTTCAATCAGCATACGCAGTTCGCTCATCGCCCTGGAATATCCCCAGAACATCTCCGTCTCATTTCCCTCGCCGCCTACCGGGTTTCCCGGCTGCGGACGCGGGGAGGCATACCGCTGTAGCGTCTCAAGCAATTAGGCATTATCCTAGGTAGGGTTTTACAATGAAATCCACCGCTCCTTCCTTGATGCCGCGCACGGCCAGACCGATGTCGGCATAAGCGGTAAAGAGGACTACCGGCAGCGAAGGGTGATGTTTCTTTATTTCCGAACAGCCAGAACAACCCTTCGTTCCCTGTATTGATACCCGCCGAGAAGTTCATGTGAGCAACACAATATCTACTTTCTCCTCCCGGAGCGTATGCAGAATCCGATTGGGAGAAGATAGGGCGATGAGGTTCTTGAAATGGGGTTCCAGCAGCATCCTGGCGGCCGTCTGGATGGCTTTGTTGTCGTCCACAACTAGGATTGTTTTCATTGGTTTTGCCTGGTGGGGCAGGTAAGCCTCCTTCCTCCCCTTTCCCCGATCGGAGAAAAGGGGAGGAAGGAGAGACCGGAAGGTTAATAGCCGAAAATTTCTTCCTGTTTCAGTATGCGCACCTGCCCGATTTTCCCCAGCGCTTTCAGGTCTAAATCCTTTGTATCACCCAGGATGCAATACGTATAAGGTTTATCTTTCACGTACTGTTGCTGGAAAGCCTTTACATCGTCCAGCGTAAAGGCCGGGATTTTTTCGTACAATTCCTTGCGCTGGTCGGTATCGTATCCAAACTCTTTGGCATCGAGGTAGTCCCACAGGATATCATCCCTCAGGATGCGTTCGGTACGAAGATCCGTCAGTATATTCTCTTTCGCCAGACCGAAGGCTTTTTCCGATTCCGGCATATCGTTCAGGATACTGAGGAAGGCGCTTATGGCCTCTGTCAGCTTGTCGTTTTGCGTAGCGATCATGGTGCTGAGGTAGTAGGCGCGGGTGGGTTTGGCGGGTCGCTGATAACTTGCGTTTGCACTGTAAGCCAGTCCGCGCGCCTCGCGCATTTCCTGGAACACGATGCTGTTCATGCTACCACCGAAGTAGGCATTGTATATCGAGCGATTGGGTTCGATGGTTTTGCTGAAACTTCCCCCCTTATGGATCATCGACATATAGATCTGCTTGGCATCGTAATGAGCCAGCAGGACCTTGTTCTCTGGCGTTTCCTGCTCTACGAAGGGGGTGGGTGCGGGGATGGGCTGCAGGGCATCGGCGGTAGCATGATTCCGGCTGAGGGTTTCGACGATCTGCGTCTCCGACAGCGGGCCGTAATACAGAATGGTATGTTCAAAATCCTTAAGGCCCTTGGTGATATTCACCAGATCGTCGGGGTTCAAGGCCTTAAGCTCGGCTTCCGAGAGGATGTTGGTGGATGGCGACACAGGACCCCATACGGCATAATTACGCAATGCACTGAAGTTGGCCGACTGATTCAGTTTCGCATCGGCGCGTCTCTTCAGGATATCCTCCACCAGGTTATTGTACGTCTCTACGTCGGCCCTGGCGTCGACCAGGCGTTCCTCCAGAATAGCGAGCGCTCTGTCGAAATTATCACTCAAGCCACTGATATAAACATACACCCTTTCGTTCGTAGCCTGCACGCCGAAGGAGCAAGCCAATTGATACAACTCGCTTTTTATTTCTTCAGCCGTACGGGTGGAAGTACCCAGATAGTCGAGGTAGCTGAAAGCCGTACCCAGGGCTTTGTTGTGGTTGTTCCCCATTTCAAACACATAATAGAGCGAAAAGATCGGGTTCGTGGTGTTCTGCTTGTAGAGCAACGGGAGATTCCGCTTCAGTTCAAGCTTTGAGAGATCCTTGTTGTAATCAAGGAAAACAGGTTCGATGGGTTTCACCTCCCTTTGCTTGAACGAAGCCAGGAAATCGCTTTCGTTATCGCGATTGGTGGAAACGGGCGTGATGGCGGGTTTATCTATCTTTTTGTCATCGGGCGTCCCCTGGCGTTTATACACAACGGCATAGTTGTCGTTGTAATACGTATTGCAAAAGTCCACCACGTCCTGTTTGGTTAGTTTGGATTGGAAATCTATTTTCTCCACCTCATCCTTCCATTCGGCCTTATTAATGAAAGCAAACAGCAAAGTCTGCGCGGCATAGCGGTATTCCTGTTGCTGATAATAACGTTCAAGCCGGAAGTTATTGATAACGGCTTCAAGCAATTTATCGTCGAACTCGCCCCTTTTGAGCAACTCTAATTGTCCGAGCAGAAGGTCTTTCACTTCGTCCAGGGTTTGCCCCACTTTGGGTGTTCCGGTCAGGACGAACATGCTATAATCTGCCATCGAGTTTACACCGCTGGAAGCCCTGAGCACTTTTTGCTTCTGCACCAGATTCAGATCTATCAAACCCGCCTTGCCGTTAGTAAGCAGATAATCGACAAACTCCATAACGGCTGCATCTTTGGTATTCGCACCGGGCATACGGTAGGCGATGGCCACGTTTTCGGCCTCCAGTCCTACGACCTCTTTCACGATGGGTTCGGCAATGGGTTGTTCGGGCGATGTTTTCAGCTCTGGTATTTCTTTGGGCGTCAACGAGCCGAAGTACTTATCAATGATCCGAACGGTTTCATCGGGATTCAGGTCGCCCACCATGCACACGGCCATATTATTGGGCACGTAATACGTCTCGAAGTATTTTTTTATATTCACAATGGAGGGGCTCTTGAGATGCTCCTGGGTACCGAGCACGGTTTGCGTACCGTAGGGATGATGTGGGAAAACGGCGCCCATCATGGCTTCGAGCAACTTCCTGCTGTCACGCGTGAGGCTCATATTGTATTCCTCATAGACTGTTTCGAGTTCGGTATGAAAGAGGCGAATCACGGGATTCGTAAAACGATCGGCCTGGATAAATGCCCAGTTTTCCACCTCGTTGGAAGGGATGTCCTCCATATAAGCTGTTACGTCGTAGGACGTAAAAGCATTCGTTCCCTGCGAACCGATGGCCGACATCAGTTTATCGTACTCATTGGGGATGGCGATTTGCGAGGCCACCTGAGCAACGCTGTCTATCTCCGCATAGATGGCTTTCCGCTCCGCCTCACCGGTTGTGAGGCGATAGGTTTCAAACAGGGCCTCGATCTGGTCCAGCAGTGGTTTTTCCGTTTCATAATCGGAGGTTCCGAAGTTTGACGTTCCCTTGAACATCAGATGTTCAAAATAATGCGCCAGTCCGGTTGTTTCGGCCGGGTCGTTCTTTCCTCCCACGCGCACACCGATGAAGGTCTGTATACGTGGTTTGTCCTTATTGACGGACAGATATACTTTCAGTCCGTTATCCAGCGTGTAGATGCGTGTTTTCAACGGATCTCCGGTAACGCTTTCGTACGCATATTTAGGTCTTGAGGCGCAGGATGCAGCCAACAGAACCATTCCGGTTAGTGACAAGAGATAAAAAAGTTTCTTCATGACGAGATGTTTTTAAATAAAAGACCAAACAATAAAAATAAATACATTCACGCTCAAAAATACGATATTTCCCACAAACCCACGAATCCCCCTCTAAATTCTTACCCCTTCAGCCGGGAGATTGACCGGAAGGGGAGAAGGGTGAAAGAAACGTTCCCGTCAAGATTGTGCATTGTGCGCACCAATGCGCTTTATTTCCCTCCGAAGGAAAAGGTATAGTCGCGTTTGCGCCGGAAGAGCCGGCAGAGGTAGATGTAAAAACCGGTAACCCAAGAGGCTATTTCCAGAAAAGGCAACCAGGGTGTAAAAGGGTACTGACATAAAAGGAGAGCCGTTTTTCGCCACACCACCGCCTTTACGATAGAAAGAGCGGCATAAAGAAAGATTCCCACAGAAACGACAAGCGGGTTACCCGTAGACAGACCCCATGCAACAGAGGCGAGCACGGCCAGAAGGAAAGCGATGGAGCAAAGCGTTTCCATGCGGTAAAAAGTCGTACGGTGCCCCTTGAAATGACGCTGCGTTGCGGCATGCGCCGTTTTCATCTCTTTCCAGTCGGCAAATCGTGCATAGGGCGCCATGGCCGTCAGGCTGTCGGGGGTATAATCCACGCGGGTGCTTTCGGCGGTGGCCGATTCATTGACAAACAAATCATCGTGGCCGGCATGGAGGTGAAGGAATCGGCTGTATCCCTTGTGCTCAAAGAAAAGTGATTTACGATACGAGAGATTTTTCCCGTTCCCGCTGTAAGGCCGGTTGATGAGGGCCGCCGAGAGGTATCGCACACCGTCAAGGAGGTTATCGTAGGCAACGAGTTTGTGAAAAAAACCTTTCTGACTACGATAAGCGCAGAAGCCCAGCACGAGGTTTACCGGCTCGGTATAATGTCTCACCATCGAGGCGATCCATTGGTTGGAAAGCGGCCGGCAACGGGCTTCGGTAAAAAGCAGGATCTCATTTCGCGCCGCTTTTATACCGATTGTAAGCGAGAGTTTACGTCGGCTCAAGTATTTGGATTCCTGCGGGATGAAGGTATGATAAAGATGGGGATACTCCCGTGTCAGTGCGGTTAGCACCTCATCGCTTTCATCGGTAGATCCGTCGTTCACCACAATCACCTCGTAGGCCGGATAGTTCTGAGTGAGCAGCATAGGCAGGTTCTCTTTCAGGTTGCAAGACTCGTTATCGGCATACACTATGACCGATACCGGCGGCTGCCCGTTGGTTTTTTCCTGTTTACTTGGCTGCATTGCCCGGCGGTAAAGACGCATATACGTAATCCTGTAAAAGAACAGTTCGGCAACGAAGAGCGCGAGTGCGGCCACCGGCGGTATCAACTCTGTGATGGAGAGGGAGGCGAAAGGGTTCATCATCCTGCTAAGTTATACGATATAATTATAAGGTAGGTTATTTACAGGGTGTCCGAGAAACAAGAGCGCGGGAGCTTCCGGCAGTTGTATTGCGAGGCCATGACTTCACCGTAGGCCCCGGCGGATCGGATAGCGATAAGGTCGCCCCTTCGTACCCTATTAAGTTCCACTTTAAGACCGAAAACGTCGGAAGATTCGCATATCGGCCCCACTACGTCGTATACCTCCGGTTCTTCGTTGCTTGTAATGTTTTCCATGTGGTGATATGCGTTGTACATAGCCGGGCGCATCAGGTCCGTAAATCCGGCATTGAGAACGACGAAATTCTTCGTTTCTCCCTCCTTCACGTAGATTGTGCGGGCGATAAGCGTACCGCAAGGTCCCACGATGGAACGCCCCGGCTCGAAGCGCACCATTTGCCCTTTGCGCCGCACAAAGTGCCGGTTTATGGTGGAGAAAAAACTTTCAAAAGATGCTATGGGGAATTCATTCGGGTGATGATAGTCGATTCCCAACCCGCCTCCGAAGTTCACCGTTTCAAATTGCACGTCCTGCATTGCCAGCACATCCTGTATTTCGTTAGCCCGTATTGCCAGGTTTTCAAAGCAGGATAGGTCTGTAATTTGCGAACCGATATGGAAATGCATGCCTATTAGTTTTACATGTTTGAATTTGGTCAGTTCAGACAGCGCATCATTGAGCAGGCCTATATTTATACCAAACTTATTTTCCTTCATCCCGGTAGTAATTTTGGCATGTGTATGGGCATCTATTTCCGGATTGATCCTCAGGGCGACGTTCGCTATTTTCCCCTTATTGCTTGCTATTTCCTGGATGACGTTCAGTTCGGCTTCGGATTCCACGTTAAAGCAGGCGATGTTATGATCCAGCCCCAGGGCGATCTCCCAGTCGTCCTTCCCTACCCCGGCGAAAACGATTTTCTGAGGTGGGAATCCTGCATTCAGTGCCGCCTGGATTTCCCCACCGCTCACACAATCAGCCCCCAGCCCCTGTTCAGCTATCAGGGAAAGAATACGCGGGTTGGCATTTGCTTTGATGGCATAATGAATAAGGTAATCGTATTTTTCGGCCTCTTCTTTTACCTTCTTCAATGTTTCTTTCAATAAATCTATGTCGTAATAATAGCAAGGCGTTTCGATCGCCTTCAGTTTTTCAATGGGAAAGTTAGCTTTAATCATGATTTTGAAGTTTTATGATGAAACAAATACATACTTAGCGCCTGTAAGGCTTTTTGTTTGTCGGAGGATTTCACCAGCAAAGACACGTTGTAATTGCTGCCCCCATAAGAAATCATCCGGACAGGGATATCCTTCAAGGCATTCACGATGCTGGCCTCGAAGCCCACGTTCTCCCATTCCATATCCCCTACGACACAAACGATCACCATATCGGTATCCACGCTTACGGTTCCGAACTTTTTCAGGTCGTCAACAATCTCGTCCAATCTTTTGCAATTATCGATGGTGCACGAGACTCCGACCTCGGAAGTAGTCACCATATCAATAGGCGTCTGGTAGTTTTCAAATATTTCGAACACTTTGCGCAGGAATCCCGTAGCCAGCAACATCCGTCCGCTCTTAATCCTGATGGCGGTGATCTGATCTTTCGCTGCCACCGCCTTGATTCGTCCTTTATCTGTCGCGTTGGAGATGAGCGTACCTTTTGCTTCGGGCTGCATGGTATTGAGCAGTCGGACGGGGATATTATTCAATTTGGCAGGCAGAATACAGGTAGGATGAAGGATTTTTGCTCCGAAATAAGCCAGTTCGGCCGCCTCATCAAAGTGAAGGTGTCTGACGGGCGACGTATTTTCCACGAAGCGCGGGTCGTTGTTGTGCATACCGTCGATATCGGTCCATATCTGCACTTCTTCGGCATGTATAGCTGCGCCAATCAGCGAGGCGGTATAATCGCTTCCTCCGCGTTGCAGATTATCTACCTCACCGTAGGCATTACGGCAGATATAGCCTTGGGTGAGATAGAGATCAGCCTCCTTGAATTTGTCCAGCAACGTTGTCAATTTTTCTTTGATATAGAGTGGATCCGGTTCGGCATTTTTATTGGTACGCATATAATCCAGGGCGGGGAGGGTAACGGCCTTCACTCCTTTTTCATTGAGGAAAAGGTTCATCATAGCGGTAGACAGCAGTTCGCCCTGCGCCAGGACGATGCGTTCTTCAAAGAGCGTAAAGAGATCTTTTGTAAACGTACGCAGATAGTCGAAATGATGAGCAACCAACGCTTTGCCTCTTTGCTTATATTCCGGCGTGCAATAAAGTTGCTCCACATGCTTATCGTATTTTATGGCGAGTTTATTGATAATTTCGCTGGCTCCATCAGGGTTTTTCCTGTACAGATACTCCGAGATTTCCACCAGGGCGTTCGTTGTCCCCGACATGGCAGACAGAACCACGATGTTACGATTATCCTTAATCAGTTCGGCCACGTCTCTGATGCGTTGCGCCGATCCCAGGGAGGTGCCTCCAAACTTTAAAACCTTCATTGTTTATGTTATTTATTTAGTGTGAGTGTATGAATCAGGTGTTCGATTCTGAAGGCAGTTGCCTCTTCAACGCTTCAATGATCCTATCTTTTTCTCCAATGATCTTATCCCTTTCTCCAATGATCTTATCTCTTTCTCCAATGATCTTATCCCTTTCTTCAATGATCTTATCCCTTTCTTCAATGATCTTATCCCTTTCTTCAAGCAGCATCTCTTTTTCGGCTAT